>JBHJND010000554.1:0-3073 GCA_048497655.1 Caballeronia novacaledonica | reverse complement strand
AGTTCGACTACTGCTGCGTGCACGCCGCGCTGGCCCTGCGCGAGGACGGCTTCGAGACCATCATGGTCAACTGCAACCCGGAGACGGTCTCGACCGACTACGACACGTCCGACCGCCTGTACTTCGAACCGCTGACGCTGGAAGACGTGCTGTCGATCGTCGACGTCGAGAAGCCGTTCGGGGTGATCGTCCAGTACGGCGGGCAGACACCGCTGAAGCTGGCGCGCGACCTCGAGGCCAACGGGGTGCCGATCGTCGGCACCACGCCGGACTCGATCGACGTCGCCGAGGACCGCGAGCGCTTCCAGCAGCTGCTGATGAAGCTCGGCCTGAAGCAGCCGCCGAACCGCACCGCGCGCACCGAGGCCGACGCGCTGAGGCTGGCCGAGGAGATCGGCTACCCGCTTGTGGTGCGGCCGAGCTACGTGCTGGGCGGCCGGGCGATGGAGATCGTGCATGAGGGCCGCGACCTCGAACGTTACATGCGCGAGGCGGTGAAGGTCAGCAACGAGTCGCCGGTGCTGCTCGACCGCTTCCTCGACGACGCGATCGAGGTCGACGTCGACGCGGTGGCCGACGGCAGCGAGGTGCGCATCGGCGGCGTGATGGAGCACATCGAGCAGGCGGGCGTGCACTCGGGCGACTCGGCCTGTTCGCTGCCGCCGTATTCGCTCAGCCCGGCGATGATCGACGAGCTGAAGCGGCAGACCACGGAAATGGCCAGGGCGCTGGGGGTGGTCGGCCTGATGAACGTGCAGTTCGCGATCCAGGAGGGCACCGTCTACGTGCTCGAGGTCAACCCGCGCGCCTCGCGCACGGTGCCGTTCGTCTCCAAGGCCACCGGCGAGCCGCTGGCCAAGATCGCCGCCCGCTGCATGGTCGGCAGGACCCTGGCCGAGCAGGGCGCCCGCGTCGAGGTGGTGCCGCCGTACTTCTCGGTCAAGGAGTCGGTGTTCCCGTTCGCCAAGTTCCCCGGCGTCGACACCCTGCTCGGGCCGGAGATGCGCTCCACCGGCGAGGTGATGGGAGTCGGCCGCACCTTCGGCGAGGCGCTGTTCAAGTCGCAGCTGGCAGCCGGGGTGGCGCTGCCGCCGAAGGGCACGGTCTTCCTGAGCGTCAAGGACCGCGACAAGCCGAAGACCGTCGCCGTGGCGCACCTGCTGCACGAGATGGGCTACGAACTGGTCGCCACCCGCGGCACGGCGGCGGCGCTGGAGGCGGCCGGCATTCCGGTCAAGCCGGTGCTGAAGGTGAAGGAGGGCCGGCCGCACGTGGTCGACCTGCTGAAGAACGGCGAGATCAACCTGGTGATCACCACGGTGGCGGAGAACCGCCACCAGATCGCCGACTCGCGCTCGATCCGCACCACGGCGCTGGCCCAGCGCGTCACCTACTACACGACGATCGCCGGCGGCCGCGCCGCCGTCGAGGGCATGAAGCACCTGGCCGGCCTCGACGTGTACGACCTGCAGGGCCTGCACCGCTCGCTCGCCGCGGCCGCCTGAAACCGCCGTTCGGCCGGGTTGCGCCGCCTCCTGCGGCGGGCTAGAGTTCGCGCAACTGCCCCGGCTGCGTCGGGGCATTCTTTTTGGGGTGACACCTGCGATGCCTATTCCGATCACCGCCGCCGGCGCCGAGCGCCTGAAGGCCGAACTGCAGCGGCTGAAGGCCGTCGAGCGGCCGGCGATCATCCAGGCGATCAAGGAAGCGCGGGAAAAGGGCGACCTGTCGGAGAACGCCGAGTACGACGCGGCGCGCGAGCGGCAGGGCTTCATCGAGGGCCGCATCATGGAACTCGAGGGCAAGATCGGCGCCCTGCAGATCATCGACCCGGCGAGCGTCGACTCCGGCGGCCGCATCGTCTTCGGCGCCACGGTGTTGCTGGAAGACCTCGCCGCCGGCGACCACGTCAAGTACCAGATCGTCGGCGACGACGAGGCCGACATCAAGGCAGGGATGATCTCGGTCTCTAGCCCGATCGCCCGCGCGCTGATCGGCAAGGCCGAGGGCGACGTGATCGAGTTCGTCGCCCCCGGCGGCCGCCGCGAGTACGAAGTCCTCGAAGTCAGGTACGTCTAGGGCCGGCGCGGGCCGCAGCCGACGATGGCCGCGCTGCTGGCTGACGTCCGCGTCCTCGACCTCACCAACGTCCTCGCCGGGCCGTTCTGCGGCTACCAGCTGGCGCAGCTCGGCGCCGACGTGATCAAGGTCGAGGTGCCGGGCAGCGGCGACCTCGCGCGCCAGCTCGGTGCCGACCCGGCTCTGAACCGGCGCCTGATGGGGGCGTCGTTCCTCGCCCAGAACGCCGGCAAGCGCTCGGTCACGCTCGACCTGAAGCGCGACGCCGGCCGCGAACTGTTCCTGCGCCTGCTCGCCACGGCCGACGTGGTGCTGGAGAACTTCCGCCCGGGCGTGATGGAGCGGCTCGGGCTGGGCTACGCGCGGCTGAAGGGCGTGAAGCCCGACCTCGTCTACTGCGCGATCTCCGGCTTCGGACAGGATGGGCCGCTGCGCGGCAATCCGGCCTACGACCAGATCATCCAGGGCTTGGCCGGCGTGATGAGCATCACCGGCGACGAGGCGAGTGCGCCGCTGCGGGTGGGCTTTCCCATCGCCGATACCCTGGGCGGCATGACCGCCGCGTTTGCCATCGCCGCGGCGCTGCTGCGCCGCGCGCGGACGGGCGAGGGCGAGTTCATCGACGTGTCGATGCTCGAGTCGACGCTGGCGGCGATGGGCTGGCCGCTGTCGAACTGGCTGATCGCCGGCCAGCCGCCGCAACCGATGGGCAACGACAACGCCACCGCCAGCCCGTCCGGCACGTTCCGCTGCCGTGACGGCCTGCTGAACATCGCCGCCAACAAGCAGGAGCAGTTCGTGGCGCTGTGCCGCGTGCTGGGCCGCGAGGACCTGGTTGGCGACCCGCGGTTCGCCGGCCGCGAGGAACGCAAGCGGAACCGTCGCGCGCTGAGCGCAGAGATCGAGGCCGCGCTGGAACGACACCCGGCCGGGCATTGGGAGACCGAGTGCAACCGGGCGGGCGTGCCCGCCGGGCGCGTCCTGTCGGTGCCGC
>JBHJND010000553.1:0-7412 GCA_048497655.1 Caballeronia novacaledonica | reverse complement strand
CGGCGCCAGCGGCGCCGGAGCGGGCGCTTTCGCCGCGCACGAACGGCCGCAGCAGCTGACTGAACTGCTCCGCGGCGACGCCGGGGCCGCGGTCGGCGACTTCGATCACCGCTTCGCGCGCCGTCCGGCCCAGCTGCACGGCGAGCTCGAGCTGGCCGCTTTGCGGATCGCGGCCATAGCGCTCGGCATTGGTCAGCAGGTTGGCCAGCGCGCGCGCCAGCTCGACGGCGAGGCCGTCGATGTAAACGCCGGCCTCGATGCGCCGCTCGACGCGGGCCGTCTCGTCCTGCTCAAGGCGGCTTGCGTCGAGGGCCTGGCCGACCAGCGCTGACAGGTCGATGCGGGCCTTCGGCTGCGCCGGGTCGCTGCGCGCGTAGTCGAGGAACTGGGCGACGATCTGGTCCATCTGCTCGAGGTCGGCGACCATGTGGTCGCGCGACTCCTGCGGCAGGTCGCTGATCTCCACCTCGAGCCGCATGCGGGTCAGCGGCGTGCGCAGGTCGTGCGAGATGCCGGCGAGCAGCACGGCGCGATCGCGTTCGCTCTGTGCGAGGTCGGTGACCATGCGGTTGAAGCTGGCGTTGACGGTGGCGATCTCCGCCGGGCCGGTCTCAGGCAGTGGCTCGGGGGTGCGGCCGGCGCCGAGTTCGCCGGCCGCCTCGGACAGGCGGGCCAACGGCCGGTTGACCACGCGCGTGATCGCCGCCGCCGCGAGCAGCGCGGCGATCGCCGCGATCACCGCCCAGCCGATCCACCGGCGGCCGATGTCGAGGGCGAGCGGGTCGCGTTCGATCACCACCCAGTACTCGTCTGCATCGATGGCAAAGCTGACCCAGATGCCGGGTACGCCGTTGACCTCGGAGGCCAGCCGCGTGCGAGGCCCGAGCTCGCTCCTCACCCGCTCGGTGGCGCGCGTCGCCACCGGGCTGTCGGAGAACGGCTGCGCGACGTCCGACTGCTCGAGAGGCACGATGCGGATGCCCTGGTTGTCGGCCAGGTCGGCGAGCAGCGCCAGGCGGACGATCGGGTCCGAGTAGACCAGCGCGCTGCGGGTGATGTTGACGATCGAGATGATCTGCGCGGCGAGCTGCTGGGCGCGCGGCTCGCGCTCGAACAGGCGGAAGCTCTGCAGCCAGGCAGCCGAACTGGCCGCCAGCAGCAGCAGGATCAGCAGGAAGGTGCGCCAGAAGAGGCCTGGCGCAGGCAGCGACCTCACGTTGCCAGCGCCCGTCAGCAGCCGGCAGCGGCGCGGCCGCGCTCAGCCGTTGCCGTCAGGGATGAACACATAGCCGAGACCCCAGACGGTCTGAATGAACTTCGGCTTCGACGGATCCGCCTCGATCAGCTTGCGCAGGCGCGAGATCTGCACGTCGAGGCTGCGGTCGAAGGCTTCGTATTCGCGGCCGCGGGCCATCTCCATCAGCTTCTCGCGCGACAGCGGCACGCGCGGGTGGCGGGCGAAGGCCTTCATCACCGCGAACTCGCCTGTGGTGATCGACACCGGTTCGCCGTTGCGGGTCAGCTGGCGCGTCGACAAGTCGAGCACGAACTCGCCGAAGCTGATCGTCTGCAGTTCCTGCGCCGGACCTCCCGGTGCCTCGTCGGGCCCGCGTCGGCGCAGCACGGCGTGGATCCGCGCCAGCAGTTCGCGCGGGTTGAAGGGTTTGGGCAGATAATCGTCGGCGCCGAGCTCGAGGCCGACGATGCGGTCGACATCCTCGCCCTTGGCCGTCAGCATGATCACCGGCGTCGGATCGTTGGCGCCGCGCAGTCGACGCAGGATCGCCAGGCCGTCTTCTCCAGGCAGCATCAGGTCGAGGATCAACGCGTCGAATCGCTCGCGCTGCCACAGGCGGTTCATGACGGCGCCGCTTTCGGCAGTCGAAACGGTGAAGCCGTTGTCGCTCAGATAGCGACGAAGCAGCTCGCGGATCCGCGGGTCATCGTCGACCACCATGAGTTTCGGTGGACCAGATCGGGTCATGGGCTCTCTTTGGCTTTGCCGGCCGGCGTTGGTGATTGACGATGCTACGAACCGCATCGCTTCCCGCCGGTGCGGTTCGCAAACTGTTACAGAATTTACCCGCGCTCGGGGCGATCATGGGCGGGTTCTCGGCAGCTCGCTCTCTGCCACCGGATCAGTCTGCGCGCAATGAAGCTCCTCGTCGTCGCATTAGCCCTGTCGATCGCCGCCGCCGCCGCCGCCCAGTCGCCGTCGGCCGCCCCCGTGCCGGGGCCGAGCCCGGCGCCGGTCCAGCCGCCGTCGCGAAGCGATCTCTGGCAGTTGCTGACGCCGGAGCAGCGCGAGCAGTTGTGGCGGACGCTCACGCCGGCGCAACGCGCCGATGTCTGGCGCGGACTGCAGCCGGAAGAGAGGCGGGAAGTGCGCGAGCGCCTCGGGCCGCGCGAGCTGCGCGGCGGCGCTCCATGGGGCGCCTGGCGCCAGTTGGATCGAAGCGACGGCCCGACCGGCCAGTCGACGATGACTGCCGAGGAGAGGCAGCAGATGCGCGAACAGGTTCGCGAGGCGCATCGCCTGCGCCGGGAGCGGATGGAGGCGGAGCGCGCGCGCGGCAACCAGTGAGCGACTGCGCGCCGCCGGGCAAGCGGCCGAGTATCTAGAATCCGCCGCATTCGACGAATACCACAATGCGCGCCGGCCGCGGCGTGCTCGCCACCGCCGTGCCGCCGACCCTGCTCGCCATCGATACCGCCACCGACATCTGCTCGGTCGCGCTGGCACGGGGCGAGCACCTGGACGAACGCGTGGAAGCGGTCGGTCAGAAGCACTCAGAGCGGATCCTGCCGATGGTGCAGGCGATGCTGAGCCAGGCTGGCCTGCAGTTGCGCGACTGCGACGCCATCGCATTCGGTTCCGGGCCGGGCGCCTTCACCGGCCTGCGTATCGCCTGCGGCGTAGCGCAGGGACTGGCCTTTGGCGCCGGCCTGCCGGTGGTCGCCGTAGGTAGTCTCGAGGCGCTGGCGCTGGCGGCATGCGAGGCCGCGCCGGGCGCGCGCAGCGTGCTGGCGGCGATCGATGCGCGGATGCAGGAGGCCTACTGGGCGGTCTACTCGGTCATTGGCGGCAGGCTCGAGGAGGTGTCCGCGCCGGCGCTCGCTTCGGCGAGCGAACTGGCCGCGATCTGCCGCCGTCATGCGCCGGATCTGGTGGCCGGCAATGCGCTGCGATCCTTTCCCGAGGCAGCGGCGCAGCTCTCGTGCGAATTGGCGCCCGATGTGCGCGCCAGCGCCGCCTCGATCGCCCGACTGGCGACGCGGAAGTTCATCGCCGGCGAGGCGGCGCCGGCGGACCGGGCGGCGCCCGTCTACGTGCGTGATCGCGTGGCACTGACCGTCGACGAGCGCCGCGCGGTGGCGGCTGCGGCGCGGCCGTGATCGCCGTGCTGCGTGAACCGGCGGAGACGATCGCGCCGATGCGGCCGCCGGACCTGCCCGAGGTGCTGGCAGTCGAAGAGGTCGCCTACGAGTTCCCGTGGACGCACGGCAACTTCATCGATTCGCTGCGCGCCGGGCACAGTGCGTGGACGATGCGCGACGGCGGCGGCAGCCTCATCGCCTACACCGTGGCGATGATCGCGCTCGACGAGGCGCACCTGCTCAATCTCACCGTCGCACCGCGCTGCCAGCGCTTCGGCTTCGGATGGCGCATGCTGGAAGCCATGGCGGAGAATGCGCGTGGCTACGGTGTGCGAACGATGCTGCTCGAGGTGCGGCCGAGCAACGCCGCCGCCCAGCAGATGTATGAGCGATACGGGTTCGTGCGCATCGGCACCCGGCGCGGCTACTACCCGGCGCGCGACGGGCGTGAGGACGCGATCGTCATGCGGGTCTCGTTGTGATCGTCCTGGCCGGGACGCCGGGCCGGGCGCCGACCCTGGTCGGCAGCGACGCGCGATGACCCTCGATCCCCGCCGCGCGGCGCTGTGGCAGGCGATGAAACTCGGCCCCGAGTGGGTCGGCCGTGGTGCGCCGAACAAGGCTGCGCCGGCTGCGGTCAGGGAATCACCGCCCGCGGTCGCCGCGCCCGAGGCCACCACGGGGGCGAAGCGAGAGGCGGCGATCGCCGCCATGGGGTGGGAGCAACTGCAGGCGGCCGTCGCTGCCTGCACGGCTTGCGGTCTGTGCCGGTCGCGCACCCAGACGGTGTTCGGCGTCGGCAGCCCGACGGCGCCGTGGATGATCGTCGGCGAAGCCCCGGGAGCGGAAGAAGACGCGCGCGGCGAACCCTTCGTTGGCCAGGCCGGCCGCCTTCTCGACAACATGCTGGAGGCGATCGGGCGCTCGCGGCGGGCCGACGCGAGCAGGCCGGTGTTCATCGCCAACGTGCTCAAGTGCCGTCCGCCTGGCAACCGCAATCCGCAGCCCGAGGAGGTGGAGGCGTGCGCGCCCTTCCTGCTGCGGCAGGTCGAGCTGGTGCGGCCGCGGCTGGTGCTGGTGATGGGCCGCTTCGCGGCCCAGGCGGTGCTGCACACCGACGCGCCGATCTCCGCGCTGCGCGGCCGGCCGCACCGGCTGCACGTTGCCGGGCGCGACGTGCCGGCCATCGTCACCTATCACCCGGCCTATCTGCTGCGCAACCTGGCCGACAAGGCGAAGGCCTGGGCCGACCTGTGCCTGGCGCTGGAGGTGGACGCCGGCGCGCCGCAGTAGGCGCGATTGGCCTGTCTCAGTGCCTGGCCTCGCCGATCAGCGACACCGAGTCGAACTGCCGCTGGTTGTAGCGGTGGCGGAGGATGACCAGCATCATCGCCCCGGCAACGAAGAAGCCGAACAGGATGATGATCGTCTCGATGCGCAGGTCCAGCGCGATCAGCAGCGAGTAGATGCCGAGCATCAGCAGGATGTTCAGGTTCTCGTTGAAGTTCTGCACCGCGATCGAGTGGCCGGCCGAAAGCAGCACGTGGCCGCGGTGCTGCAGCAGCGCGTTCATCGGCACCACGAAGTAGCCGGCCAGAGCGCCGACGATGACCATCAGCGCGGCGGCGACCCACATCGCCCAGGTGATCGTTGCGGAGCCCACCGCCACTCCGCCCGCCGGCAGGCGCGAGAAGTCGATCAGCGCCATGGCGCACACCAGCAGCCCCATCGCCACGCCGACCGGCAGAACCGACAGCGAGCGCTTGAGCGACACCCGCGCCGCAGCCGTCACCGAGCCGATGGCGATGCCGACGGCCACCACCGCCTGCATGATCGCGCCCTGCGACAGCGTCATGCCGAGCACCGTCTCGCACCACTTCAGGATGATGAACTGCAGCGTCGCGCCGGCGCCCCAGAACAGGGTCGTCACGGCCAGCGAGATCTGGCCGAGCTTGTCGCGCCATAGCGTCGAGACGCAGTGGCCGAAGTCCCGCAGCAGGCGGGACACCGGCTTTGCCTGCTTCGCGTAGCGCGCGCCGGTGTCCGGGATGCCGTAGTTGACCGCCGCGGCGGCGATGTAGACGATCGCTATCACCGCCACCGCGGCTTCGCCCGCCTGGTCGATGCCGGTGTCGAGCGCAGGCATGTCGAACGACAGCAGGCTGGCGGCCACCGCCGGCGAGACCAGCACGCCGCCGACCACGAAGCCGAGGATGATCGAGCCCACCGTCAGCCCCTCGATCCAGCCGTTGGCGACGACCAGCTTCTCCGGCGGCAGCAGTTCGGTGAGGATGCCGTACTTCGCCGGCGAATAGGCGGCCGCGCCGAGGCCGACCACCGCGTAGGCGGCGAGCGGGTGCACCGAGAAGAACATCAGCGCGCAGCCGCCGACCTTGATCATGTTGGTGATCATCATCACGCGGCCCTTCGGCATCGAGTCGGCGAAGGCGCCGACGAACGCCGCCAGCACGACGTAAGAGATGAAGAAGAACAGCTTGAGCATCGGCGTCATCCACTCCGGCGCGTGGATGTCGCGCAGCAGTGCGATGGCGGCGATCAGCAGTGCGTTGTCGGCCAGCGACGACAGGAACTGCGCGGCCATGATCGTGTAGAAGCCGCGCTTCATCGCCGGGACGAACAGATCATGGAGGGTGCCGCGACTGTCTGGCTGTCGGAGGGTCCGGGCCTTATATCACGCACCTCGGCGAACCCGTACGACAACGCACAACACCTTATGCTGTCCCCTCTGCCCTGAACTCCGATGCCGCGCCCGATTATCGCTACCGTCGACGTTGCCGCGCTGCGGCACAACCTGGCCGTCGCACGGCGGCACGCCGGCGCGCGGAAGGTCTGGGCAGTGGCCAAGGCAAATGCCTACGGGCACGGCTTGCAGCGTGCAATGCGCGGCTTCGCGCAGGCCGACGGACTGGCGGTGCTCGACCTCGACGAGGCGGCGCGTGCCCGCGACGGCGGCTGGAGGCGGCCGATCCTGCTGCTCGAGGGCTTCTTCACCGCCGCCGATCTCGAGTTGGTCGATGAGCTGCATCTGACGACCGTCGTCCACCACCCCGCACAGGTCGAGATGCTGGCGAGGTTCGCGCCGGGGGCGCCGATCGACGCTTACGTCAAGGTGAACACCGGCATGAACCGCCTCGGCTTCGCGCCGCAGGAGACGCCGGGCGTCGTCGAGCGGTTGTCGAAGGTGCCGGGCGTGCGCGTGGCCGCGCTGATGATGCACTTCGCCAACGCCGATCGCCAAGACGCGGATGCCGCGCCGCTCGCCGTTGCCGAGCAATTGCGCCGGTTCGACTCCGCCTGCCGCGGCTGGACCGGCCCTCGCTGCCTGGCCAACTCGGCGGGCCTCTTCCTGCACCCGCGGGCCGGCGGCGATGCGGTGCGGCCCGGCATCGCCTTGTACGGCGGGACGCCGATGGCCGGACGCGCGGCCGCGTCGTTCGGCCTGCAGCCGGCGATGTCGCTCACCGCGCGGGTGCTTTCCGTGCAGCGGCTGGCGGCGGGCGATTCGGTCGGCTACGGCAGCCGCTGGACGGCGGCGCGGCCGTCGCGCATCGGCGTGCTGGCCTGCGGCTACGCCGACGGGTACCCGCGGGTGGCGCCCGACGGCACGCCGGTGTGGGTCGAAGGACAGCGGGTGGCCCTGGTCGGCCGGGTTTCGATGGACATGATCACGGTCGACCTCACCGACGCACCGGGGGTCGACGCCGGCGCCGAAGCGGAACTGTGGGGCCGTCGCATCCCGGTCGACGAGGTTGCCGAGCGCAGCGGCACCGTCGGCTACGAACTGCTGTGCGCGCTGGCGCCCCGCGTGCCGGTGCGCGAGGTCGACTGACATGGCCAAGGCGAAGTCGCAGTACGTCTGCGGCGAGTGCGGCGGCACCAGCCCCAAGTGGCAGGGACAGTGCCCGCAGTGCGGCGCCTGGAACGCGCTCGCCGAGGCACCGTCCGAGAGTTCGCCCTCGGCCCGCTTCGCGTCCATCGCACCCACCACCGAGGTGCACACGCTGGGCGAGATC
>JBHJND010000552.1:0-1527 GCA_048497655.1 Caballeronia novacaledonica | reverse complement strand
GCCGTGCACGCTGAACATCGCCACGAAGGCGATCAGCAGCACGATGGCGAAAGTCCATGCCAGCCGAGTCAACCACCGCAGACTGGCGTTACCGGCGGCAAAGGCACCGTAGAACCAGTTGGCCACACTCCACAGCAGGATAAGCAGGAGGATCCAGACCACCTTGCTCGCGGTGCCGCGCCTGCCGTCGATCGCGCAGTCGACGACGCACCAGATCGGCTGCACCAGCGCCATGAACAGCATCAGCAGGCCGAAGGCCAGCAGGAAGCCGAATGCCGCAATGGCGGCGAAGCCGGTCAACGCTTCGTTCATCGAGGGTTCCCCTGGCCAGAGCCGGCGGCACGGAGCGCGCGGCAGGGCGCGACTGTATCGGCTGCGCCGCGCGCGTGCACGGGCCGTCCGCCCCTCCCCGGCGGGGACCCGGGTGTGTACCATCCGCTGCCCCGGCTGATCCTCAGCCACGGCCCTGTACCCACGAGGGAGGCGGATGGCGAAGCGCCCGCGCCGATCGAGCCCACGCCATGCGTCCGCTGCGCGGGCCGCGCTGCCGCCCTCGCCCGCGTCGCGCGCCGTGCAGGACTTCGCCGCCGCGGGCCGGCACGAGCAGGCAGTCGCGGCCGCCACCACCGCCCTGGCATCTCCCGGCTTGCCACCGGCTGCGCGGCTGGCGCTGCTCGACGCGCGCGTCGCCAGCCTGCTCGCCCTGCTGCGGCTCAACGACGCCGAAGCCGACGCCCAGACCATGCTGGCGCTGGCCACGCGCACGAAGTCGGTGGCGCACGAGGCGCAGGCGCTCGCCTGCCTGGCGCACGTGCAGACACGGCAGGAGCGCGCCGACCTCGCGCTCGCCACCGCGGCGGCGGCCGTCGACGCGGCGCGGCGCAGCCGCCGGCCCGAACTCATCGCGCTGGCGCTGCTGCGCCAGGCCACCGCCGCCTTCGTCCGTGCGCCCGCCGGCGCCCCGGCCGCGGCCGAGGAAGCCGTGCGCCTGTTCACCGACCTCGGCCAGACCGCGCTGCAGGGCCAGGCGCTGCGCGTTCTGGCGGCGGCACGCATGTCGCTCGACGACACGGCCGAGCACCGCGCGCTGATGCAGCAGGCGATCGCGCTGGCGCGCGCCAGTGGCGACCGCAGCGGCGAGGCGCGCGCCATCAACAGCCTGTACAGCAGCGACCCCGACCTGGCCCAGCGCGTGCGCGGACTGCAGCAGGCCCTGCGCGTCGCGCAGGAAGCGGGCGACGCGTACCAGCAGAGCGCGGCGCTGCACAACCTGGCGCTCACCTACGGCCAGCTCGGCCTGTACCGGCGCGCGCTGCGACTGATGAACCAGTCGGTCGCGCTGCGTGAGCCGCAGGCGCGGCCGGTGTCGTTGCTCAACCCGTACTCGATCCTGGTCACGCTGCACGCCAAGCTCGGCCAGCGCGAAGCCTTCGACGAGGCGGTGGCGCGCGCCGAAACGGCGCGGGCGCTGGCGGAGCGGCAGGACCCAGGCCCGCGAGTCGCCCAGGCCGCGACGGACTGGCAAAC
>JBHJND010000551.1:0-2536 GCA_048497655.1 Caballeronia novacaledonica | reverse complement strand
GCCGGCACCACCGACCGCATCATCTACCTCGAGGAAGGCGACGTCGTCGACCTGCAGCTCGCGCGGCTGTGGATCGTCGACGGCGAGGGCCGCCCGGTCGAGCGGCCGGCGCGCACGGTCTCGGGCCACTCCAACGCGGTCGAGCTGGGCCCGTACCGGCACTTCATGCAGAAGGAGATCTTCGAGCAGCCGCGGGCGCTCGGCGACACGATCGACGACATCGCCGAGGTCTCGCCGGAGCTGTTCGGCGAGGCCGCCGCCGAGGTGCTGCCGCGGGTGGACGGCGTGCTGATCCTCGCCTGCGGCACCAGCTACTACGCCGGCTCCACCGCGCGCTACTGGATCGAGTCGATCGCCGGCGTGCCGTGCACGGTGGAGATCGCCAGCGAGTACCGCTACCGCACGTCGGTGCCGAACCCGAACGCGCTGGTGGTGGTGGTGTCGCAGTCGGGCGAGACCGCCGACACGCTGGCGGCGCTGAAGCACGCCAAGAGCCTCGACATGCACCGCACGCTGGCCATCTGCAACGTCGCCACCAGCGCCATGGTGCGCGAGACGGCGATGCAGTTCATCACCCGCGCCGGGGTGGAGATCGGCGTGGCCTCGACCAAGGCCTTCACCACCCAGCTGGCGGCGCTTTACCTGCTGGCCAACGCGATCGCCAAGGCGCAGGGCCGGCTGAGCGCCGAGCGCGAGCACGCGGCGATCCGCCGCCTGCGCCACCTGCCGGTGGCGGTGCAAAGCGTGCTGGCGCTGGAGCCGCAGATCATCGCCGTGGCCGAGACCTTCGCCCGCAAGGAAAACGCCCTGTTCCTCGGCCGCGGCCTGCACTACCCGATCGCGCTCGAAGGCGCGCTGAAGCTCAAGGAGATCAGCTACATCCACGCCGAGGCCTACCCGGCAGGCGAACTGAAGCACGGCCCGCTGGCGCTGGTGACCGAGGCAATGCCGGTGGTGACCGTCGCGCCGAACGACGCGCTGCTGGAGAAACTGAAGAGCAACATGCAGGAAGTGCGCGCCCGCGGCGGCCAGCTGTACGTGTTCGCCGACGCCGACACGCACATCGACTCCAGCGAGGGCGTGCACGTCATCCGCCTGCCCGAGCACTACGGCGACCTGTCGCCGATCCTGCACGTGGTGCCGCTGCAACTGCTCGCGTATCACACGGCGGTGTCGAGAGGGACGGATGTGGACAAACCCCGCAATCTTGCGAAGAGCGTCACGGTGGAGTGACCGGCTTCGCGCTTGGTGCTGAGGCGCCGTTTACGACCCTATCTGGCCAAAACACGTGCTGACCCGACTGCACGCGGTCGGTCGGTCAAGGCAGCGGCCACGTTTTCCTGGGCACAGCCTCCGTCTGCAGGCACGCGTTGGCTGACTTGCTGACTTGATCAGCCAGAACGCTTTCTGATAATCAAGCAAACCGGCGTGAGTCGATCGTGCCTACCGGGTAACTTGACGAGGGCGTGCCGACGTCGGCTTCCCCGAAGACCATGTAAAGGAGCAATCGGCCAGTTCCAGTCGGACGAGCAGCGCATCGCGTAGCCGACGTTCGACGCCGCGCTGACGTCGTCTCTGCGAGAGCTCCACGACTTGCTGCCGATCAGTTCAACCGCTTGAGAAGGTCGTCGCGCAGCGGCAGCGGCATGTCGAAGGGATTGGCGCGCAGCAGCGAAGCGAAGACCTGCCGGTCGGCTTCCGACCAGTCCTCGATCTGCTCCGACATCTGGCGCACGAAATCGGCGCGGTCCTCCGGCGTCATCGCCGCGAAGGTGCGCCGCGCCTCGCTCATCTCCTTGTCGAGCTCGCGGAAGCTGCGCAGCATCATGCGCACCGGGCCGGCGGTCATCGGCATCACCATCGCCGGTGCAAGCACGCGGCGCAGCGACTCGGGCGAGCACTGAGCGCTGTCCGGCGCAAGCCTGGCGAAGCGCTCGTAGATGGCGACGAACTCGTCCACTTCGGCGCTGCTCAGCGGCTTCGACTCGCGAAGCATTGCCACCGTCTCCTCCGCCTCGCGCAGCTGCTCCTTGGCGATCTGTCGATCCTCCGCCTCGATCTGCGCCGGGGTCAGGCCGCGTTTGTGCTGATCGGCCCGCCGCTCCCGCATCTCTTCCTCGCGCGACTTCTCGATCATCTGGCGGATCTGCGCCGAGAATCCCCCCGCTCCGTCGCTGAGCCCGAGCGAGGAGAGGGTGTTCGCCGGAACGTCACCGAGCACTCCCTGCAGGACTTCGGGGCCGGCGATTGCGGTGCCAACCCCGGCCAGTGCGCCGGCGGCAACGCCGCCCGAGGCGGAGGCGCCAGCGGCTCCCGCCATCCCCGCCGGAAGCGCAGGAATGCCGGCGGGCATTCCGGGAACGGCGCCGCGGCTGCCCACGATGGCCTGCACGTTGGTCAGCGCCGCCGATGCGAGCGCGCCGTCGCAGGGCCCGAGCAGAGCTCGCAGCGACGCGTGGACCGCATCCTCAACGAGGCTCTCTACGAGCGACTGAATGATCTGCTTGCCCAGCAGGGCGAGCGGCAGGGCGGCCTC
>JBHJND010000550.1:0-3879 GCA_048497655.1 Caballeronia novacaledonica | reverse complement strand
CTGCCGGATCATCGGCCGCGTAAGCCGGTCGGCGGCGTACAGGCCCTCGTAGGAAAAGCGGTCGCGATCGGACAGCCAGCACTCGTTGACCGCCTCGTTCTCCAGCGGCAGCACGCGCAGCACGCGGTCCTGCTTCACCTGCACAACGAGGTTCGAACCGAGCGAGTCGTGCGGGCTCACGCTCCTTCTGCGCGCCAGCTCCCAGGTGCGGGCGGCGTAGCGGAACGGCTTGCTGGTCAGCGCGCCGACCGGGCACAGGTCGATCATGTTGCCCGAGACCTCGGAGTTCACCGCCCCTTCGACGAAGGACAGGATCTCCGAGTGCTCGCCGCGGCCGGCCATGCCGAGTTCCATGATGCCGGCGACTTCCTGGCCGAAGCGCACGCAGCGCGTGCAGTGGATGCAGCGCGGCATCTCGTCGGCCGAGATCAGCGGCCCGAGGTTCTTGGCGAACACCACCCGCTTCGGCTCGGCGTAGCGCGACGCCGAGCCGCCGTAGCCGACCGCCAGGTCCTGCAGCTGGCACTCGCCGCCCTGGTCGCAGATCGGGCAGTCGAGCGGATGGTTGATCAGCAGGAACTCCATCACCGACTTCTGCGCGGCCTTGGCGCGCTCGGAGGCGGTGCGCACGATCATTCCCTGGGTGACCGGCGTGGCGCAGGCCGGCAGCGGCTTCGGCGCCTTCTCGACCTCGACCAGGCACATGCGGCAGTTGGCTGCGATCGACAGCTTGCTGTGGTAGCAGAAGTGCGGCACGAAGATGCCGAGCTTCTCGGCGGCGTGCATCACCATGCTGCCCTCGGCAACCTCGACCTTCCTACCGTCGATTTCCAGCTCGACCATGGCCTACAGATACTCCGGCACCAGGCACCGCTTGTGCTCGATGTGGTGCTCGAACTCGGAGCGGAAGTGCTTGACGAAGGCGCGCACCGGCATCGCCGCGGCGTCGCCCAGCGCGCAGATGGTCCGCCCCTGGATGTTGTCGGCCACCGAGTTCAGCAGGTCGAGGTCCTCCGGCCTGCCCTGCCCGTGCTCGATGCGGTGCACGACGCGGTACAGCCAACCGGTGCCCTCGCGGCACGGCGTGCACTGTCCGCAGGACTCCTCGTAATAGAAGTACGACAGCCGCTCCAGCGAGCGCACCATGCAGCGCGTCTCGTCCATGATGATCACTGCGCCGGAACCGAGCATCGACCCCGCCTTGGCGATCGAGTCGTAGTCCATGTCGCAGGCCATCATCACGTCGCCCGGCAGCACCGGCATCGACGAGCCGCCCGGGATGCAGGCCTTCAGCTTCCTGCCGCCGCGCATGCCGCCGGCAAGCTCGAGCAGCTTCGCGAACGGCGTGCCCATCGGGATCTCGTAGTTGCCCGGCCGCTCGACGTCGCCGGAGACGGAGAAGATCTTGGTGCCGCCGTTGTTCGGCTTGCCCAGCTCGAGGTACTTCTCGCCGCCGTTGTTGATGATGAACGGCACCGCCGCGAAGGTCTCGGTGTTGTTGATCGTGGTCGGCTTGCCGTACAGGCCGTAGCTCGCCGGGAACGGCGGCTTGAAGCGCGGCTGGCCCTTCTTGCCCTCGAGCGACTCGAGCAGCGCCGTTTCCTCGCCGCAGATATAGGCGCCGTAGCCGTGCGCCGCGTGCAGCTGGAAGTCGAATCCCGAGCCGAGGATGTCGACACCGAGGTAGCCGGCGCGGCGCGCCTGCTCGAGCGCCTGCTCGAAGCGCTCGTAGGTCTCCCAGATCTCGCCGTGGATGTAGTTGTAGCCGACGCTCGCCCCCATCGCGTAGCCGGCGATGGCCATGCCCTCGATCACGATGTGCGGGTTGTAGCGCAGGATGTCGCGGTCCTTGAAGGTGCCCGGCTCGCCCTCGTCGGAGTTGCACACGACGTACTTCTGGCCGGGAAAGCCGCGCGGCATGAAGCTCCACTTCAGGCCGGTCGGGAAGCCGGCGCCGCCGCGGCCGCGCAGCGCCGATTTCTTCACCTCGGCGATCACCGCGTCGGGCGCGATCTTCTGCTCGACGATCCTGCGCAGTGCCGAGTAGCCGCCGCGCGCCTCGTAACCCTTGAGGTCCCAGTTGGTCCCGTCCAGCCCGGCCAGGATCACCGGGCTGATGTGGCGGCCGTGAAAGCAGGTCTGCGCGCTCATACGCCTACTTCGCCTGCTTCAGCTCGTCGAGCAGCGAGTCGAGCTTCTCGGCGCTCATGAAGCTGCACATCCGCTTGTTGTCGACCAGCAGCACCGGCGCGTCGCCGCAGGCGCCCATGCACTCGCCTTCCTTCAGCGTGAACTGCCCGTCGGGCGTGGTCTCGTTGAAGCCGACGCCGAGCCTCGCCTGCAGGTGCTTCGCCGCCGCATTGCCGCCCGACAGCGCGCAAGGCAGATTGGTGCACACGCTGATCTTGTGGCGGCCGACCGGCGCCGTGTCGTACATGGCGTAGAAGGTGGCGACCTCATAGACCGCGATCGGCGGCATGCCGAGCAGCTCGGCCACCGCCTCGACCACCTCCTTCGAGACCCAGCCCTGCTCGTCCTGGGCGATCGCCAGCGCCGCCATCACGGCCGACTGCCGGTGCCCTGCGGGGTACTTGGCGGCCTCGCGCTCGATCTTCGCCAGCGCGGCAGCGGATAGCAGGTTGCTGGATTTCGGCACTGCGCTCATCTTCTGTCTGCCGCCGCCTTCTACCGGTCGATCTCGCCGAACACGATGTCCTGCGTGCCGATGATCGTCACCGCGTCGGCGATCATGTGGCCGCGCGTCATCTCGTCGAGCCCCTGCAGGTGCGCGAAGCCGGGAGCGCGGATCTTCAGCCGGTACGGCTTGTTGGCGCCGTCGGACACCAGGTAGATGCCGAACTCGCCCTTCGGGTGCTCGACCGCCGAATAGGCCTCGCCCTGCGGCACGTGCAGACCTTCGGTGAAGAGCTTGAAGTGGTGGATCAGTTCTTCCATGTTCGACTTCATGTCCACCCGCGATGGCGGCGCGACCTTGTGGTCGTCGGTCATCACCGGGCCGGGGTTGCCGCGCAGCCACTCGACGCACTGGCGGATGATGCGGTTCGACTGCCGCATCTCCTCGACCCGCACGAGATACCGGTCGTAGGAGTCGCCGCTGCGGCCGACCGGCACGTCGAAGTCGACCAGGTCGTAGACCTCGTAGGGCTGCTTCTTGCGCAGGTCCCAGGCGATGCCCGAGCCGCGCAGCATCGGGCCGGTGAAGCCCATGGCAAGCGCCCGCTCGGGCGATACCACGCCGATGCCGACCAGCCGCTGCTTCCAGATGCGGTTGTCGGTGAGCAGCGTCTCGTACTCGTCGACGTACTTCGGAAAGCGGCCGGTGAAGTCCTCGATGAAGTCGAGCAGCGATCCCTGGCGGTTCTCGTTGATCCGCTTCAGGTCGCCGGGCTGGCGGAACTTCGACTCGCGGTACTGCGGCATCGACTCCGGCAGGTCGCGGTACACGCCGCCCGGGCGGTAGTAGGCGGCGTGCATGCGGGCGCCGGAGACCGCCTCGTACATGTCGAACAGGTCCTCGCGCTCGCGGAAGGCGTACAGCAGGACCGCCATCGCGCCGACATCCAGCGCATGGGCGCCGATCCACAGCAGGTGGTTGAGCAGCCGCGTGATCTCGTCGAACATCACCCGGATGTACTGCGCGCGCAGCGGCACCTCGACGCCGGCGAGCTTCTCGATCGCCATCACGTAGGCGTGCTCGTTGCACATCATCGACACGTAGTCGAGCCGGTCCATGTACGGCACCGACTGCAGGTAGGTGCGCGTCTCGGCGAGCTTCTCGGTCGCCCGGTGCAGCAGCCCGATGTGCGGGTCGGCGCGCTCGATCACCTCGCCGTCGAGCTCGAGCACCAGCCGCAGCAC
>JBHJND010000549.1:0-1891 GCA_048497655.1 Caballeronia novacaledonica | reverse complement strand
TGCAGTCGGGGCAGTGCTGCACGCCGAGCTTCATGTAGAGCAGGCGCAGGAAGTGGTAGACCTCGGTCATCGTCGCCACGGTCGACTTGCGGCCGCCGCGCGAGGTGCGCTGCTCGATGGCCACCGTCGGCGGGATGCCGTAGATCGCGTCGACGTCGGGCTTGCCGGCCGGCTGCACGATCGAGCGCGCGTAGGCGTTCAGCGACTCGAGGTAGCGCCGCTGCCCCTCGTTGAACAGGATGTCGAAGGCCAGCGTCGACTTGCCGCTGCCCGACACGCCGGTGATCACCGTGAAGGTGTCGCGCGGGATCGACACGTCGATGCCCTTCAGGTTGTGCTCCCGCGCGTGCCTGATCGCGATAACGTTGTCGCGCCGCGCCGTGGCCAGGTACCTGCCCGCCGGCTCCGCCAGGGAATCGGGGTCGGAGTCGAATTTCCGGGCGGCGTAGCCGTCCTCGCGGAAATTCGAACCTGACCCCAGTTTCCGTTCGTAGTCGCAAAGGGCGCGGCCGGTGTGCGAGGCGGCGTGCGCCATCACCTCGCGCGGCGTGCCGGCGACCATGATCTCGCCGCCGGCGTCGCCGCCCTCGGGGCCGAGGTCGATGATCCAGTCGGCCGAGCGGATCACGTCGAGGTTGTGCTCGATGACCACCAGCGAGTGGCCGGCGGCGAGCAGCTTGCGCAGCGCGCGCATCAGCCTTGAGACGTCGTCGAAGTGCAGGCCGGTGGTCGGCTCGTCGAACAGCAGCAGCGAGCCGCGTTTTCGCAAATGAGGTGCGAGCTTGCCCGCCACCTGCTCGGTGATGCCGCTCCTCATGGCCTCGGCGAGGAAGCCGGCGATCTTCAGCCGCTGCGCCTCGCCGCCCGAGAGCGTCGGCACCGGCTGGCCGAGCTTCACGTACTCCAGCCCGACCTCGGCCAGCGGCTGCAGGCCGCGGATCACCTCGGGCTGGCTGCCGAAGTACTGCACCGCCTCGCTGACGGTCAGGTCGAGCACGTCGGCGACCGACAGCCGCAGGCCGCCGCGCTCGATCTGCACTTCCAGCACCTCCGGCCGGAAGCGCCTGCCGTCGCAGTCGGCGCAGCGCAGGTAGACGTCGGACAGGAACTGCATCTCGACGTGCTCGAAGCCGTTGCCGCCGCAGGTCGGGCAGCGGCCGTCGCCGGCGTTGAAGCTGAAGTGGCCGGCGGTGTAGCCCCGCTCCTGCGCCAGCGGCGCCTTCGCGAAGAGCTGGCGGATCGCGTCCCAGGCGCCGACGTAGCTCGCCGGATTCGAGCGTGTCGTCTTGCCGATCGGCGACTGGTCGACCATCGCCACCTCGGCGATCCAGTCCTCGCCCAGCAGCCGGTCGTGCTCGCCCGGAGGCTCGGTCGACTTGCCCTTGGCCTTGGCCAGCGCCGGGTACAGCACGTCCTGCACCAGCGTGCTCTTGCCCGAGCCGGAAACGCCGGTGATCACCACCAGGTGGTTCAGCGGCACCTCGACCGAGACGTTCTTCAGGTTGTGCTGCCGCGCGCCCTCGAGCACCAGCTTCGGCGTGTTCGGCCGCACGTTGCGCGTCGCGTAGCCGCCGGTGGTCAGCAGCGGCAGCTCGACCTGCCTGCGGCCCGACAGGTACTGGCCGGTCAGCGTGTCGCTTGCCTCGATCTCCTCCGGCGTGCCGTTGAAGACGATGCGGCCGCCGCGCTCGCCCGGCCCGGGGCCGATGTCGATCATCCGGTCCGCCGCCAGCATCACCTGCGGATCGTGCTCGACCACCACCAGCGAGTTGCCGGCGCTGCGCAGCCGGTGCATCACCTCGATCACCCGGTGCATGTCGCGCGGGTGCAGGCCGATCGAGGGCTCGTCGAGCACGAACAGCGTGTTGACCAGCGAGGTGCCGAGCGCGGT
>JBHJND010000548.1:0-3064 GCA_048497655.1 Caballeronia novacaledonica | reverse complement strand
CGCATACGGCGCGCAGCGGATGTCGGCGCCGCCGGCGATGGCGACCATGTAGTGGAACGGCGGGATGCCGCGGCCGTGGCAGGCGAGCGCGGTCGCCGAAGGCGAATGGGTGTGCACGACCGCCGCCAGTTCGGCCCTTGCGCGGTAAATGTCCAGATGGAAGCGCCACTCGCTGCTCGGCGCTCGCCCGCCGGTCGCCTTGCCGTCGACCAGCCGCACGAACACGAGGTCGGCCGGCTGGAGCTTGCCGTAGCCGAGTCCGGTCGGCGTGATCAGCACGCCGGCGTGCCGGCCGCGCGTGCAGCGCACCGACACGTTGCCCGCCTTGTTGACGTTGATGCCCGACTCGTTCATCTCGCGGGCGGTGTCGATCACCGCGCGGCGCAGTTCGGTCGAGTCCTCGGCGAGCAGCGATTCGTCGGCCATCGGCCCCTGCATCAGGCGGCGGCTCGCACCGGTGCGAACAGCGCCGCCAGTTCGGCCGGCCGCGCGACGCCCCGCTCGGTGACGATGCCGGTGACCAGCCGCGCCGGCGTGACGTCGAAGGCGGGATTGGCGACCGCCGTCGCATCGTCGGCCAGCGCCACCTGCGCCGGCCGGCCGCTGCCGTCGCGTCCGCTGACCAGCCGCACCTCGTCGGCGGATCGCTCCTCGATCGGGATCTCGCGCAGCGCATCCGCAAGTTCCCAGTCGATGGTCGGCGAGGGCACCGCGGCGTAGAAGGGCACCCCGTTGTCGAAGGCGGCCAGCGCCTTCAGGTAGGTGCCGATCTTGTTGCACACGTCGCCGGCGCGGCCGACGCGGTCGGCGCCGACCATCACCAGGTCCACCTCTCCACGCTGCATCAGGTGTCCGCCGGCGTTGTCGGCGATCAGCGTGTGCGGCACGCCGTGCGCCGCCAGTTCCCATGCCGTCAGCAGCCCCTGGTTGCGCGGCCGCGTCTCGTCGACCCACACGTGCACCGGCACGCCGGCGTCGTGCGCCTGGTAGACCGCCGACAGCGCGGTGCCGTAGTCGACGGTGGCGATCCAGCCGGCGTTGCAGTGGGTCAGCACGCGCACCGGCTGCCGCGTGCGCGCGTGCGCGGCGGCGAGCAGCGCGGCGCCGTGGCTGCCGAGCGCGCGGTTGGTCGCCACGTCCTCCTCGGCGATGCGGCCGGCCTCCTGCCAGGCGGCGCCGGCGCGCTCGGCGGGCGGCAGGGGCTGCAGCAGCGACCGCATGCGGGCCAGCGCCCAGCGCAGGTTGACGGCGGTCGGCCGAGTCGCGAGCAGCGTCGCGTGGGCGTCGGCGAGCGCCGCGTCGCCACCGTCGCGCTGCATGGCGAGCGCAATGCCGTAGGCGGCGGCCACGCCGATCAGCGGCGCGCCGCGCACCTGCATCGTGCGGATCGCGTGGGCGACTTCGCCGCAGCCTTCGAGGCGCAGGGTGGCGAAGGCGAAAGGCAGGCGCGTCTGGTCGACGATGCGCACGGCGTGCGGACCGTCCTCGGCGATCGAGCGCCAGGCAACGCCGTTGACCTTCATGCGGACGATTCTACGGACCGGTGGCCGCGCCACACCCGGCGACGACGCGCGGCGCCGCCGGGCGCGCCGACCGGCGCCGAGCCAGCCGGCCTCAGCGCCGCTGTGTCAGCTGCCTGGCTTCGTCGCGCGCCACCTGCGCGCCGACCCAGCGGAACATCACCAGCGCGATGACGCCGACGCCGACGAGGACGCCCAGCGACAGCAGGCCGATCCAGGTGGTGAACAGTTCGCGCAGGGCATCCATCTCGGACTATCTCCTCGTTCTTGGCGGATTGCGGCGGGTGTCGTTCGGCTCAGCTGCGCCCGGCGACGCGGCCTCGCTGCGTCTCGAACAGTTGCTGGCAGCGGGCGCAGCGCAAGGCGGCCGGGTGCGCCTCGAGGCGGCGCACGTCGATCGGCTCCTCGCAGTCGACGCAAAGGCCGTAGTCGCCCTCGACGATGCGGGCCAGCGCCGAGTCGATCTCGTGCAGCGCGGAGGCCGAGCGGTTCAGGTGGGTGACGTCGGCCTGCCGCTGGGTTTCGGCGGCAGCGTCGTCGTCCGTCTCTTCCTTGTGCAGCGGCAGGCCGGCCTCGTCGTGGCGGTGCTCGCCGTGGCCGTGCAGCCTCGCCTCGACGGCGTCCGCCGCGGAGCGTCGCATTTCGAGCAACAGGCGGCGGAACCGCTCGAGCGCCGCTGCATCCAGTCCGGTCGGTGACATTGCCGAGAACTCCCCGTGGCTCCCGAGCCTAAGTAGCGGAATTTCCATGGGGTTGACCGGAATCAACGGCGGCGAAGAGTCGCCGCCCGGCAGAGGGGACGAGAGCGAATGGATGGTTCCCTCTTGTTTCACCGACGTTGCGCTGCAGCATAATACGTAGCTGTTGGCGGCTCCGGGAATCTTCCGCCGGGACACAGGATGCTCTTCTCCCACTATCTCCAGGGTGCATTGGTGCCACGCTCGGTGGCGCTGATCGGCGCAAGCAGCCGCGCCGGCGCCCTCGGCACCTACGTACTCGACAACCTGCTCGCCGGCGGATTCAAGGGGCCGATCTATCCGGTCAACCCGAAGTACAAGGAAATCGCCGGCCGCACCTGCTATGCGCGGCTGGCCGACGTGCCGCGGGCGCCCGACTTGGCGGTGATCGTCACGGCGCCGAAGACGGTGCCGGACTTGATCGACGAGTGCGCCGCGCGCGGCACGCGCTCGGCACTCGTCATCTCGGCCGGCTTCGCCGATGCCGGCGCCGCCGGCCGCCAGTTGCACGAGGAGGCGCTGGCGCGGGCGCGCGCGCAGGGGATCCGCCTGCTGGGGCCGCACTGCCTCGGCATCATGCGCCCGGACATCGGGCTGAACGCGACCTACGCGCGGACGCCGGCCAGGGCCGGCTCGGTGGCGCTGGTGTCGCAGTCCGGCGCGGTAGTCTCGGCGCTGCTCGACTTCGCGCAGTCGGCGGGCTTCGGCTTCTCGTCGGTGATTTCCACCGGCGCCGGCTCCGACGTCGAGTTCTCGGAGATCCTCGACTTCCTGTCGACCGACGGCGCCACGCGCAGCATCATCGTC
>JBHJND010000547.1:0-6129 GCA_048497655.1 Caballeronia novacaledonica | reverse complement strand
GCTCATCGGTTTCGTCGCCGGCGAGGCCTCGGGCGACCTGCTCGCCGCGCCGGTGATCGCGGCCCTGCGCGAGCGGCTGCCCGAGGCGCAGTGCGCGGGGATCGCCGGCGGCAGGATGATCGAAGCGGGCGCTGCTGCCTGGTGGCACGTGCGCGAACTGTCCGTGCGCGGCTACGCCGAGGTGTTACGCGAGCTGCCGCGGCTGCTGCAGATGCGTGCGGTGCTGCGCGATCGCCTGCTGGCTGGCCGGCCGGCGGTGATGGTCGGCGTGGACTCGCCCGACTTCAACCTGCGGCTGGAGATGCAGTTGCGAGCAGCGGGCGTGCCGACCGTGCACTACGTCAGCCCGTCGATCTGGGCCTGGCGGCCGAAGCGGATCGAGAAGGTTCGGCGCGCCGCCGACCGGGTGCTGCTGGTGTTCCCGTTCGAGCAGCAGATCTACGACGAGGCGGGCATCCCTGCCACCTACGTCGGTCATCCGCTGGCATCGATCATCCCGGCGCAGCCCGATGCGCGGGCGGCCCGCGCGCGGCTGGGCCTCGGCGGCGAAGAGCCGCTCGTCGCGCTGCTGCCGGGCAGCCGGCGGGCCGAGGTCGAGCACATCGGCCCGGCCTTCGTCGAGGCGGCGGCATTGATGCTGCGGCGCGAGCCGCACCTTCGTTTCGTGCTGCCGGTCGCAGAGCCGAGGCTGCGCGCGTTGCTGGCGCCGGCGCTCGCCGCGGCGGGTGCGGCAGCCGGCCGCATCACGCTGTTCGAGGGCCGCTCGCACGACTGCCTGGAGGCGGCCGATGCCGCGCTGGTGGCCAGCGGCACCGCGACGCTGGAGACGGCGCTGTTCGGCCGGCCGATGGTGATCGCCTATCGCATGCCCGCGGCGTCGTACTGGATCATGCGGCAGATGGGCAGCGTGAGCTTCGTCGGCCTGCCGAACATCCTCGCCGGCGAGGCGCTGGTGCCGGAGTTGATCCAGCACGAGGCGACCCCGGCGAAGCTTGCCGGCGCGCTGCTCGGGCTGCTCGACGATCGGCCGCGCTGCGAGCGGCTGCGCGATCGCTTCGCGGCGATGCACGAGAGCCTGCGGCGCGACACTCCGCGCCTGGCCGCCGAGGCGATCATGACAACGATGAAGCGGTGAGCGCAGCCGTGCGAGCAAGGCCTGCGCACGGCGACCTGTTCGCCGAAACCTGGCGCGGCCGCCGCGTCTGCGGCGCCGACGAAGCCGGGCGAGGGCCGCTGGCCGGGCCGGTGGTCGCGGCGGCGGTGATCCTCGACCCGCGGCGGCCCATCGACGGGCTGCGCGACTCGAAGCAGTTGTCGCCGGCACGGCGCGAGGCGCTGGCGCAGGCGATCCGCGGCCGGGCGAGCGCCTGGGCGGTGGCCGAGGCGAGCGTGCAGGAGATCGACCGGCTGAACGTGCTGCAGGCCAGTCTGCTGGCGATGAAGCGGGCGATCGAACTGCTGGATCCGGCGGCAGAGATCGCGCTGGTCGACGGCAACCAGTTGCCGCGCCTGCGCATCGAGGCGCGCGCCATCGTCGGCGGCGACGCGCTCGAACCCGCGATATCGGCCGCGTCGATCCTCGCCAAGCAGCATCGTGACCTGTTGATGGTCGAGCTGCATCGCGTCTTCCCCGGTTACGGCTTCGCCGAGCACGCCGGCTATCCGACGCCCAGGCACCTGCAGCGCCTGCGCGAGCTTGGGCCGTGCGAGGCGCATCGCCGGTCGTTCGGGCCGGTGCGCGCGCTTCTCGATGCGGCGGCGCAACGATGAAGTCGATCACCTCGGCGGCCAATGCGGCCTACAGGCAATGGCTGCGACTGGCGCAGCACCCGCGCGAGTCGCGCACGCAGGGTCGCGCACTCGCCGAGGGGCTGCACCTGGCGCAGGCGGCGCTCGAAGCTTCGGTGGCCATCGAGGCGGTGCTGCTCCGTTGCGGCGCGGCCTCGGCCGAAGCGGCGCGGCTCGCCGAAGCGGCGATGGCCGCCGGCGCCGCCGGCTACGAACTTGCGGCGCCGCTGTTCGACCGCATTTCGCCGGTCGAGCACGGCGCCGGGCTGATGCTGGTGACGGTGGCCGCGCAGCACCCGCTGCCGGAACGGGCGCAGCGCGACATGCTCTACCTGGACGGCGTGCAGGACCCCGGCAATGTCGGCACGCTGCTGCGCACTGCCGCCGCTGCCGGCATCCGTGACGTGCTCGCTGGTCCGGGGACCGCGGCCTTGTGGGCGCCGAAGACGCTGCGCGCGGGGCAGGGCGCCCAGTTCCGGCTGCGCCTGCACGAGCAGGTGGCCGCCGGCTCGCTGCCCGCGGCGCTCGCCGGACACTGGATCGGCGCCGATGCACGCGGCGGCGAGCCGCTGTGGGCCATGCCGCTTCCGCCTGAACCGGTGGGCTGGGTCTTCGGCGGCGAGGGTGCCGGTCTGTCGGCTGCGGCGCGGGCCGTGTGCCGTCGGCTGGTGTCGATACCCATCGAGGCGGCCATCGAATCGCTGAATGTCGGTGCTGCCGCGGCCGTGTGCCTGTTCGAGCGCCGGCGGAGGCTCGCCGCGCCCTCGTTCCGTGTACGCGTTACCCCTCTTGGCGTCGATCGCGACATTGGCAAGAATTGAGCGGGTGTCCGGAGGCGAGCCATGTGGGGTGAAGCGCTGCTGAGGCGGGCCGCCGACAAGGTCGTCGGCAAAGTGGCAGGCACGCAACTCGCAGGATTGGCGGAGCAGGTGCGTGCCGCCGGCGGGCTGCCGCTGAGGATCGTGCTGCCCGACGGCGGATTGGCCGAGTTCGGCGAGGCACCGAGCGTCACGCTGACGGTGCGCGATCCGGCAGTTCTCGGCCAGTTCAGGCAACCCTCCCTCGGCGGCTTGGCCGAGGCGTACGTCGAGGGTGGCATCGACATCGACGGCGACATGGCGGAGGCCATCCGCGTTGCCTGCCGGCTGGTCGAACTGTCTGGCGCGTCGTTGGCTGTGCGGCCCGACTTGATGCCGGCGGCCCACGAGCAGCACACCGACCGCTCCGACATCTACCACCACTACGACGTCGGCAACGGCTTCTACCGGCTCTGGCTCGACCGGCAGATGGTGTATTCCTGCGCCTACTTCGAGACCGGCGACGAGGACATCGAGGCCGCCCAGCGTGCCAAGCTCGACCACGTCTGCCGCAAGCTGCGGCTGGCGGCGGGCGAGCGCCTGCTCGACATCGGCTGTGGCTGGGGCGGCCTGGTGCGGCATGCGGCCCGGCACTACGGCGTGCAGGCGGTGGGCATCACGCTGTCCGACCAGCAGGCACTGCTGGCCCGCGAACGGGTCGCGGCGGAGGGCCTGCAGGACCGTGTCGAAGTGCTGCTGCTCGACTATCGCGACCTGCCGCGGCGCTTCGGCGAGGGCACGTTCGACAAGGTGGCGAGCATCGGCATGTTCGAGCACGTCGGGCTGCGCAACCTGCCCGTGTACTTCGGCACCGCCGCGCGCATGCTGCGCGACCGCGGCCTGATGCTCAATCACGGCATCACCAGCGCCGACGTGGAAAGCCGGCCGATCGGCTCGGGTGCGGGGGACTTCATCGGCAAGTACGTCTTCCCTAACGGAGAACTGCCGCACCTGAGCTTGGCCGTACGCGAGATGTCGGACGCGGGCTTCGAGGTGTTCGACGTCGAGAGTCTGCGTCCGCACTACGCGCTGACGCTCGCACACTGGTCGCGCCGCCTCGAACAGCGGCTGCGGGAGGCAGCCGACCAGGTCGCCGAGCGCACGCTGCGCGTCTGGCGCATCTATCTGGCCGGCTGCAGCCACGGCTTCGCGCAGGGCTGGATGAACCTCTACCAGGTCCTCGGCAGCCGGCAGGTGGCGGCCGGAGCGACTGCGCTGCCGCTGACGCGCCGCTGGATGTACGGCTGACCGCGCGGGAGGCGGGGGCGCCGGCTACTCCCGCGTCCGCTGCAACCCGTGCTCGTTCATGATGGTGGCGGCGATTTCCTCGATCGACTTGGTGGTAGACGACAACCAGCGTATGCCCTCGCGCCGCATCATCCGCTCGGCGGCGGCGACTTCCTGGCGGCAGTTCTCCAGCGAGGCGTAGCGGCTGTTCGGGCGCCGCTCGTTGCGCACCTCCGCCAGACGCTCCGGCGAGATCGACAGGCCAAACAGCTTGCGGCGGTGCGGCGGAAGCGCCGAGGGAAGCTCGTCACGCTCGAAGTCCTCGGGGATCAGCGGGTAGTTGGCGGCCTTCACGCCGAACTGCATCGCCAGGTACAGGCTGGTCGGCGTCTTGCCGCTGCGCGAGACGCCGACCAGGATCACGTCGGCGGTCTGCAGCCCCTTGGACGACTGCCCGTCATCGTGCGCCAGCGCGAAGTTGATCGCCTCGATCCGGCGGTGGTAGCTGCCGGTGTCGCCCATGGTGTGCGAACGGCCGATCGTGTGCGTCGACTGCAGCCCCAGTTCCTGCTCCAGCGGCACCACGAATGAGTCGAGCAGGTCGAGCACCATTGCCCGCGCCCGGCGCAGCTCGGCGTTTGCCTGCGGGTTGACCAAGGTGGAAAAGACGATCGGCTGCCGGCCATCGAGCACCGCCGTCTCGTTGATGCGGCCGACCAGGTCGTGCGCCTTCTCGACCGAGTCGATGAACGGCGCCCGCACGCGCTTGTAGCGCAGCGACTCGAACTGCGTAAGCACGCTGTGGCCGAGCGTCTCGGCGGTGATGCCGGTGCCGTCGGAGACGAAGTAGACGGTACGCATCGCGCCGTCGCCGGCAGGGTCGCTCGTTGGCATTGCGCAAGAGGGCGAGAAGGGCAATCGTTAGAATGGCCTGTGATTCTTGCACACGGCGGCGGGGCGGCTCGCCGCGCGGGGAGCCTCCATGCAACGCGGCAAGTACGTGATTCCCTTCAGCGAACTGCGGATGACCGACGTCGGCTCGGTCGGCGGCAAGAACGCCTCTCTCGGCGAGATGCTCAGCCAGCTGACCGAGGAGGGCATCCGGGTTCCGGACGGTTTCGCCACAACCGCCGATGCGTTCCGCGAGTTCCTGCGCGGCGCCGGCCTGGTCGAGAAGATCAACGCGCGGCTCGACGCCCTGAACGTCGACGACGTGAAGGCGCTGGCGGTCACTGGCGCGCAGATCCGCGGCTGGGTCGAGGAGGCGCCTTTCCCGGCGGCGCTGGAGCAGGAGATCCGCTCCTCCTACCGGTGGCTCGCCGCCGCTTCGTCGAGCGAGATCTCGTTCGCTGTGCGCTCCAGCGCCACCGCCGAGGACCTGCCCGACGCCTCCTTCGCCGGCCAGCAGGAGACCTACCTGAACGTGGTCGGCGCCGAGACCGTGCTGGCGCGCGTCAAGCAGGTGTTCGCCTCGCTGTACAACGACCGAGCGATCGCCTACCGGGTGCACAAGGGCTTCGTGCACGCCGACGTGGCGCTGTCGGCCGGCGTGCAGCGGATGGTGCGCAGCGACCTCGGCTCGGCCGGCGTGATGTTCACCATGGACACCGAGTCGGGCTTCCGCGACGTCGTGTTCATCACCTCCAGCTACGGCCTTGGGGAAACGGTCGTTCAGGGCGCCGTCAATCCCGACGAGTTCTACGTGCACAAGCCGATGCTGGCGGCGGGCAAGTTCCCGCTGATCCGCCGCTCGCTGGGCAGCAAGCTGATCAAGATGGAGTTCGACCCGGCGGTGGCCAACGGCCGCACGGTGCGCACCGTCGATGTGCCGCCGGCCGAGCGCCACCGCTTCTCGCTCGCCGACGACGAGGTGCTCGAGTTGGCCCGCTACGCGGTGAAGATCGAGCAGCACTACGGCCGGCCGATGGACAGCGAGTGGGGCCAGGACGGCCTCGACGGCAGGCTGTACATCCTGCAGGCGCGGCCGGAGACGGTGAAGTCGCAGGCGCACGTGCAGAGTCGCTACAAGCTCAAGGGCAGGTCGAAGGTGCTGGCGAGCGGCCGGGCGATCGGCCAGAAGGTCGGCATAGGCAAGGTGTCGGTGATCCACAGCGTCGCGCAGATGGACCACGTGCAGCCCGGCGACGTGCTGGTCACCGACATGACCGACCCGAACTGGGAGCCGGTGATGAAGCGGGCGGCGGCGATCGTCACCAACCGCGGCGGCCGCACCTGCCACGCGGCGATCATCGCCCGC
>JBHJND010000546.1:0-5141 GCA_048497655.1 Caballeronia novacaledonica | reverse complement strand
TGAAGCGCTCGATCGCCACCGTCACCAGGCAGCCGGTCCGGCGGGTCATCGTCAGCCACTTCCATGCCGATCACTTCTACGGCCTGCAGTCGCTGCAGGGCGACGGAGTCGAGATCTGGGCCCACGGCGCCGGCCGCGGCTCCTTCGGATCGGAGTTCACGGCAAGCCGCCTCGAACAGCGACGCCGCGACCTGGCGCCGTACGTGAACGAGCAGA
The DNA here is from genome assembly GCA_048497655.1 of Caballeronia novacaledonica. Taxonomy (GTDB): domain Bacteria; phylum Pseudomonadota; class Gammaproteobacteria; order Burkholderiales; family Burkholderiaceae_F; genus JADJWR01. The sequence continues at coordinate 4,925 of JBHJND010000546.1, read as the reverse complement.
CGCGGCTGCTGGGCGCCGACCGCTGGCTCGAGTTCAAGAGCGGCGAGCCGATCGCCTTCACCTTCGGCGGCATGAAGATGCGGCTGATCGACGTCTCCGGCGCCCACTCGCCGGAGGACATCATGCTGTTCGTCGAGGACGACGGCGTGCTGCTCGCCGGCGACCTGTACTTCTCCGGCCGGCTGCCTTTCGTCGGCCAGGCGGACACCAAGGCCTGGCTGTCGGCGCTCGACCGGATCGAGCCGCTGGCGCCGAAAATGGTCATCCCCGGCCACGGGGTGGCCTCGCGCAACCCGCAGCCGGACATCGAGCTGACGCGCAGGTACCTGCTTTACCTGCGCGAGACGATGGGCGCGGCGGTGCGCGACCTGGTGCCCTTCGAGGAGGCCTACAAGGCCACCGACTGGCTGCCGTTCTACGACGTGCCGGCCTTCGAGGTGGCCAACCGGATCAACGCCTACGGCGCCTACCTGCAGATGGAGCGGGAACTGCTGGGCCGCTGAGGCGCTGCCGGCACGCGGCGCAGGCAGCGGGGCCGCCTTGACGTTACGGCCTCGGTGACATAGCTTGCGGTGGGTCAAGCGGGGCCGGCGGCGGCTCGGCGAAACTGCGCCCCCGCGCGCCGGAGCGTTCGTATAATCCGGCCGCGAATCAAAGGCTTATGCATTTACTTACGCTCGGGCTCAACCATCAGACCGCGCCGCTCGCGCTGCGCGAGCGGGTGGCGTTCGTGCCCGAGGAGATCGGCGGCACCATCTCCCGCATGCGCGAGCGGCTGTCGGACACCAGCCGCGGGCGGCTGACCGAGGCGGCGATCGTCTCCACCTGCAACCGCACCGAGTTGTATTGCGCGGTCGAGCAGCCGCAGGCGGCCGGAGCGGCCCTTTCAGATTTCATCGCCGAGGAAAAGCGGCTGGACACCGACGAGTTCCGCCGCTCCGCCTACCTGCTGCCGCAGGCCGACGCGGTGCGCCACGCCTTCCGCGTCGCCAGCGGGCTCGACTCGATGGTGCTCGGCGAACCGCAGATCCTCGGCCAGATGAAGCAGGCCGAGCGGCTGTCGCGCGAGGCCGGCGGCCTCGGCCTGCTGCTCAACCACCTGTTCCAGCGCACCTTCGCGGTGGCCAAGGAAGTGCGCTCGAGCACCGAGATCGGCGCCCACTCGGTGTCGATGGCCGCCGCCGCCGTGCGCGTGGCCGAGCGCATCTTCGGCGAGCTGAGCGCGAGCGAGGTGCTGCTGGTCGGTGCCGGCGAGATGATCGAGCTCACGGCCACCCACATCGCCGCCCGCCGGCCGAAGTCGATCACCGTGGCCAACCGCACCATCGAGCGGGCGGCCAGCCTCGCCCACCGTTTCCAGGGCGAGTCGATGCGGCTGGCCGAGTTGCCGGAGAGCCTGGCCCGCTTCGACATCGTCGTCTCCTGCACCGCCAGCACGCTGCCGATCATCGGCCTGGGCATGGTGGAGCGCGCGGTGAAGCACCGCCGCCACCGGCCAATGTTCATCGTCGACCTGGCCGTGCCGCGCGACGTCGAGCAGGAAGTGGCGCGGCTGGAGGACGTCTACGTCTACACCGTCGACGACCTCGGCCAGATCGTCGCCACCGGCACCGAGAGCCGCCAGGCGGCGGTGGCCCAGGCCGAGGCGATCATCGAGACGCGCGTGCGCGACTTCGACGCCTGGATCCGCACCCGCGCCGCGGTGCCGGTGATCCAGGGCCTGCGCAGCCGCGCCGAGACGCTGACCGCGCACGAGCTCGACCGCGCCAGGAAGCTGCTCGCCCGCGGCGAGTCGCCCGAGGCGGTTATCGAGCAGCTGGCGCAGGCGCTGACCAACAAGTTCCTGCACGCGCCGGTGACGGCGCTGCACCAGTCCGCCGGCCAGGACGAAGCCTCTCGCGCGCAACTCGTCGCGCTGCTGTCGCGCTTCTACTCCCACCCCGAGCACTAGCTGGCTGCGGACCGGCGGCGGGCCGGTGCTGCCGGCGCGCCGCCGTCGCCGTTGCCGCCCCCATGGCGATGAAACCTTCGATGCACAGCAAGCTCGCCCAGTTGGCGAAGCGGATGACCGAGATCGACGCCCTGCTCTCGCGCGAGGACGCCGCGCGCGACATGGACCGCTTCCGCACGCTCGGCCAGGAGCGGGCCGAGATCGAGCCGGTGGTGGCGGGCTTCCACGACTACAACCGCGCGCAGGCGGACCTGCTGGCGGCGCAGGAGATGCTCGCCGACCCCGACATGAAGGTGCTGGCGGAGGAGGAGATCCACGCCGCGAAGAGCCGCATCGAGGCGCTGGACAGCGAACTGCAGCGCCTGCTGCTGCCGAAGGACCCGAACGACGAGCGCAACGTCTTCCTCGAGGTCCGCGCCGGCACCGGCGGCGACGAGTCGGCGCTGTTCGCCGGTGACCTGCTGCGCATGTACATGCGCTACGCCGAGCGCAACCGCTGGCGCACCGAACTCGTCTCGGCCAGCGAGTCCGACCTCGGCGGCTACAAGGAGGCGATCGTCCGCATCGAGGGCGCCGGCGCCTACTCGAAGCTGAAGTTCGAGTCCGGCGGCCACCGCGTGCAGCGGGTGCCGGAGACCGAGGCACAGGGTCGCATCCACACCTCGGCGGCGACGGTCGCGGTGCTGCCGGAGGCCGACGAGATCAAGGACGTCAAGATCGACCCGGCCGAGTTGCGCATCGACGTCTTTCGCGCCTCGGGCGCCGGCGGGCAGCACGTGCAGAAGACCGAGAGCGCGGTGCGGATCACCCACCTGCCGACCGGCCTGGTGGTCGAATGCCAGGACGAGCGCTCGCAGCACAAGAACCGAGAGCGGGCGATGAAGGTGCTGGCAGCGCGCCTGCTGGACCGGCAGGTCCGCGAGCAGCAGGCCAAGGAAGCCTCGCAGCGCAAGAGCCTGGTCGGCTCCGGCGACCGCTCGGAGCGCATCCGTACCTACAACTTCCCGCAGGGGCGGGTCACCGACCACCGGATCAACCTGACGCTGTACAAGATCGACCAGATCATGGACGGCGACCTGTCGGAGCTGACCACCGCGCTGACGGCCGAGCACCAGGCCGAGCTGCTGGCGGCGCTCGGCGAGTAGGGCTGCAGGCGATGCCGGCGATCGCGCTGCGGGCCGGCCGCGTGCCGGCGAAAGTGCAATGAGCACGGTCGGCGAACTGCTGGCAGCCGCCACGCTGCCGCGGGCGGAGGCGCGGCTGCTGCTCGCCGCCTCGCTCGGCGTGTCGGTCGAGTCGCTGATCGCGCGCCCGGAGCGAGCCGTCGAAGGCGCGGCGGCGGAGCGCTTCTCGACCCTCGTGCGGCGGCGCGCGCAGGGCGAACCGGTCGCCTACCTGCTCGGCGAGAAGGAGTTCTACGGACGCCGCTTCGCGGTCTCGCCGGCGGTGCTGGTGCCGCGGCCGGAGACGGAACTGCTCGTCCAGCTGGCGCTGCAGCGACTGCGCGGCGAACCTGCGCCGCGCCTGCTCGACCTCGGCACCGGCTCCGGCTGCATCGCCATCACGCTGGCGCTCGAGTGCCCGGCCGCCGCCGTGGTGGCCGTCGATCGCTCGGCCGACGCGCTCGCCGTGGCGCGCGCCAACGCGCAGCGCCTCGGCGCGACGATCGAGTTGGTGGCCGGCGACTGGTACGGGGCGGTCGGCGGCCGCTTCGACCTGATCGTCGCCAACCCGCCGTACGTGGCCGCCGCCGACCCGCACCTCGCCGATCTGCGGCACGAGCCGCGGAGTGCGCTGGTGGCCGGCGCCGACGGGCTGACCGACCTGCGACGGATCGTCGCCGGGGCGCCGGCCCGCCTGAAGCACGGCGGTTCGCTCGCGGTCGAACACGGGCACGACCAGGGAGCGAGCGTGCGCGACCTGTTCGCGCAGGCGGGCTTCACCGGCATCGAAACCCATCGCGATCTCGCGGGCATCGAGCGCGTCTGCACCGGCGCGATGCTCGCTACCCCGGTTTGACGCCCTCCGGGGCCGTTCCTACACTGCCGCGCTCCGTCGACGATTCACGCGAAGCCGCCTGCCATGGACGCCAAGGAATTCATCCGCAAGACCGTTACCGAGCACCCGATCGTGCTGTTCATGAAGGGCACGGCGCAGTTCCCGCAGTGCGGCTTTTCCGGCCGCGCGGTGCAGATCCTCCGCCAGTGCGGGGCGAAGGACCTCGTCACCGTCAACGTGCTCGAGGACGAGGCCGTCCGCCAGGGCGTCAAGGAGTACGCCAACTGGCCGACGATCCCGCAGCTCTACGTCAAGGGCGAGTTCGTCGGCGGCTCGGACATCATGATGGAAATGTTCGAGTCCGGCGAACTGAAGGAAATGCTCGACAAGGCGCAGGCCGCTTGACCGCAGCCGAGCCGCGGCGGCTGGTCGTCGCGATCACCGGCGCCACCGGCGCCATCTACGGCGTGCGCCTGCTCGGGCGACTGCGCGAGATCGGCGGCATCGAGACGCACCTCGTCGTCTCCGCCGCCGGCGTGCTCAACGCGCACCAGGAACTCGGCCTGAAGCGCGGCGACGTCGAGGCGCTGGCCGACGTCGTGCACAACGTCAACGACATCGGCGCGCCGCTGGCCTCGGGGTCGTTCCGCACGATCGGCATGGCGATCGCGCCCTGCTCGGTCAGGACGCTCGCCGCCTGCGCCGCGGGGCTGGCCGACAACCTGATCACGCGCGCCGCCGACGTCTGCTTCAAGGAGCGGCGGCGCGTCGTGCTGATGCTGCGCGAGTCGCCGCTGAACCTGGCGCACATCCGGGCGATGGAGACGGTGACCCTGATGGGCGGCATCGTCTTCCCGCCGGTGCCCGCCTTCTACCAGCGACCGGCGTCGATCGAGCAGATGGTCGACCACAGCCTGGCGCGGGTTCTGGATCTCTTCGGCATCGACAACGCGCTGGCGCCGCGCTGGGGCGGCAT
>JBHJND010000545.1:0-3138 GCA_048497655.1 Caballeronia novacaledonica | reverse complement strand
TGGCGTGTGCCGGTTGATCCGGTCGGCGTCGACGGTGACGAGGTGGCCGCCGGCAACGGCCCGCTGCTCGCCGAAGCGCTTCCACATGTCCAGCGAGCCGCGGTCGACGCCGCCGGGCTCGGCGGTGACGATCATCTGCGGATCGGCCGCCAGCACCGCTTCGACCGAGACCTGCGGCGCGATCGGCCCCAGCTGCGCGAAGACGTTGCGCGCGCCGCAGGCGCGCAGCCCGTCGCTCAGGACGTGCCGGCCGCCGACGGTCATCAGCGGCTGCGGCCAGACCTGGTAGAAGACGCTGACCTCGGCGCGCGATGCATAGCGGCTGCGCAGCTGCTCGATCGAGGCGCGGTACCGGGCGGCAGCCTCCGCCGCGCCGGCAGCGGAGGTCAGCCGGCCGAGGCGCAGCATCGACGCGGCGATACCGTCGAGCGAAGACGGCTCGTCGACGTACACCGGCACGCCGAGCCGGCGCAGCGCGGCGAGCGTGGCCGGCGCAAAGCCGCTGCCCCAGACGATGATCAGGTCGGGCTGCGCGGTTGCGATGCGCTCGAGGTCGACGTTGTGCGCGCGCGCCACCCGCGGCAGCGTCTTCGCCGCCTCGGGGAAGTCGGCGAAGTCGGTGGTGGCGACGACGCGGCTTCCCGCGCCGATGGCGAACAGCTGCTCGGTCAGGTGTGGCGCCAGGCTGGCGATGCGCTGCGCCGGCCGGGCTAGCACGATCTCGGTGCCGGCGTCGTCGGTGGCCCGCACCTCGGCCCCGGCGATGCCGGCGGCCAGCAGCGCGGCGGCCGCGAGCAGGCTAGGGGCCCGCACTTTTCGCGGCAGCCGGCGGCTCGGTGACGAAGCCGATCTGCTTCAGCCCCGCCTTCTGCGCGGCGGCCAGCACGGCGGCCACGTATTCATAGCGGGCGGCCTTGTCGGCGCCGACGTGAAGCTCCGGCTGCGGCGTCGCCTGCGCCGCCTGCGCATGGCGCCCGGCCAGCGCCTCGCCATCGACCGGCTCGGCGTTCCAGCGCAGGCCGCCGGCGGCGTCGATCGTCAGCTGGATCGTCTGCGGCGTCACCGCCGCCGGCGGCGCCTCCGCCTGCGGCAGGTCTAGCTTCAGCGCGCGGGCCAGCAGCGGCGCGGTGATGATGAAGATGACCAGCAGCACCAGCATCACGTCCACCAGCGGCGTGACGTTGATCTCCGCCATCGGCTGGCCGGGGGCGTGGCCGCGCTCGAAGCCGCCGAAGGCCACCGGCTCAGCTCTCGTCGCCCGGCCGCGCGCCGAGCGTCAGGTAGGCGTGCAGGTCGTGCGCGAAGCCGTCGAGTTCGGCGAGCAGCTTGCGGTTCACCCGCGTGAAGGCGTTGTAGCCGAGCACCGCCGGCACCGCGACCACGAGCCCGAAGGCGGTCATCAGCAGCGCCTCGCCGACCGGACCGGCCACCTTGTCGATGGCAATGGTGCCGGCGGCGGCGATCCCGGTCAGCGCGTGGTAGATGCCCCAGACGGTGCCGAACAGGCCCACGAACGGCGCGGTAGAGCCGACCGAGGCGAGCAGGGTCTGCCCGGCTTCCAGCTTCGCCGCCGCCTCGTTTATACGCTGGCGCAGCGCTCGCGCGATCAGTTCGGAGCGATCGGTGCGCGCCGCCATGCTCGCCTCGTCGAGACGCCGCGCAGCAGCCTGTTGCGCAGCGGCGGCCAGTGGCACGAAGAGCGCCTCGCCGTCGACCGGCCGCAAGGCGGCGATGGCCTCGTCGATCGAGCGGGCAGCCCAGAACTGGTCGAGCGCGCGCGAGGCGCGGCGCATGCGCAGCCAGGCCCACAGTTTCCACAGGATGAGGAACCAGCTGGCGACCGACATCGCCAGCAGCAGCCAGGCGGTGGCACGGATGACGCCGTCGGCCTGCGCCCAGTAGTGGGCGATGCCGAGCGCACTGCTGTCCATGAAGCTACTTCAGCCCGAGCACGTCTTGCATGTCGAACAGCCCGCGCGGCCGCCCGGCGACGAAGCGGGCCGCGCGCATGCTGCCGAGCGCGTAGGGCATGCGGCTGCCGGCGCGGTGGGTGATCTCGATCCGCTCTCCGGTGCCGGCGAACATCACCGTATGGTCGCCGACGATGTCGCCGCCGCGCACCGCGGCAAAGCCGATCGTTCCCGGCCTGCGTTCGCCGGTGACGCCCTCGCGCGCGTACACCGCGAGCTCCTTCAGCGGCTTGCCCTGCGCCGCGGCGACGACCTCGCCCATCTTCAACGCGGTGCCCGACGGCGCGTCGACCTTGTGCCGGTGATGGGCCTCGACGATCTCGATGTCGTAACCCGAGGACAGGATCGCCGCCGCCAACTCGAGCAGCTTGAACGTCGCGTTGACGCCGACGCTCATGTTGGGCGCGAAGACGATGCCGATCGACTGCGACGCTTGCGCGATCGCCGACTTGCCCGCCTCGTCGAAACCGGTCGTGCCGATGACCATCGCGACGCCGTGCCGGCGGCAGGCGGCGAGGTGCGCCGCCGTGCCCTCGGGCCGGGTGAAGTCGATCAGCACGTCCGCGCCGGCCAGCCGGTCGAGGTCGGCGTCGATCGGCACGCCCGTGCGGCGGCCGAGGAAGTCGCCGCAGTCGCGGCCCAGTTCCGGGCTGTCGGCGCGGTCGAGCGCCACCGCAAGCTGCATCGCCGGCTCGGCGAGCGCGGCCTCGATCAGCATGCGGCCCATGCGGCCGCCGGCGCCGGCGATGGCCAGTCTGATTGCCATGGCTGCGCTAGAAGCCCACCGTGGGTATCGTCGGCACGATCACCTGGACTTCGTTCCTCGGATCCACGTCGCGGGTCCTCAACGCCTCGGTATCGCTCGGCGGCGGCTTGGGCAGCGACTTCGGGTTGCGGCCGAGGATGAGGTTGTCGGCCAGCGCCTCGGGCGGCATCGGATCGGAGTCGAAGCGTTCGACGCGGCTGTCCTTGAAGTAGACGGTAAGCCGGCGCGACTGCACTTCCGAGCCCTTGCCGCGCTTGAGCAGGTAGACGTAGTCCCAGCGGTCCTGGTGGAACACGCTGACCAGCGCCGGCGTGCCCAGAAGGAACCGCACCTGCTCGCGGGTCATGCCGGCGGCGAGCTGGTCGACCATTTCCTTGGTCACCACGTTGCCCTGCTGCACGT
>JBHJND010000544.1:0-10011 GCA_048497655.1 Caballeronia novacaledonica | reverse complement strand
CGGCTCGAGCAGGCGAAAGGCGAGGTCTTCCAGCGCCCACTTCAGCTGCCACACGCCGAGCCGGTTGGCGAGCGGCGCATACAGGTCGAGCGTCTCGCGTGCGATCGCGCCCTGCGTGTCGACGTCGACGCCGTCGCCCTTGCGCGCCGCGAAGTAGCGCAAGGTCTGCTCGCGCGAGGCCAGCCGCAGCAGCACCACGCGCACGTCGTTGACCATCGCCAGCAGCATCTTGCGCAGGCCCTCCGCCTGCGCACTGCCCTGGCCGCGCGCCCGCGTCAGTTCCGACAGGCGCATCAGTTGGCGCAGGTCGGCGACCAGTTGGGCGACCGTGGGCCCAAAGCGGCCGCGCAGCCAGTCGTCGGCGTCGCGCAGCACGTCGTGGATGCCGAACAGGTACGCGGCAGCGAGCAGGTCGGGATCGGCGCGCAGTTCGCCCACGATCTGGACCATCCCGTCCGCGTGGGCGACGAATGGCTCGCCGGTGCGCAGCGCGCGATCGCCGTACAGCGGCATGACCAGCGCGCGTACCGCCGCCGGATCGATTCTCTCCGGCGCGACCGCGCTGGTGCCCGAATCGCGTGCCGCCATGCCCTCCTCGCTACAGTGCCGCCGATTATCGCCCTGCGGCACAATCGTTCCATGCTGAAGACGCTGCTCGACCGGCTGCGACCCGCGCCGCACGCGCGCATCGATGACGAGTTGTGGCGGGCGACGCTCGACACGCTGCCCTTCATCGCCCGGCTCGACGAGGCGGATCGCCAGCGGCTGCGCGAGCTGGCGCAGCAGTTCCTGGCCGACAAGGAGTTTGCCGCCGCCGGCGACCTGCAGCTGAGCGCGCCGATGCAGGTCAGCATCGCCGCGCAGGCCTGCCTGCCGGTGCTCAGGCTCGGGCTCGGCGCCTACCGCGGCTGGACCAGCATCGTCGTCTACCCCGACGAGTTCCTCGTTCCGCGCGAAGTCACCGACGAGGCCGGAGTCGTGCACGAGTACGTCGACCAGATCGCCGGCGAGGCGTGGGACGGCGGGCCGCTGCTGCTGTCGTGGGCCGACGCCCAGCCCGGGCAGCCCGACTACAACGTCGTCATCCACGAGTTCACGCACAAGCTCGACATGGCCAACGGCGACGCCGACGGCCTGCCGCCGTTCGACCGCCGCCTTCATCCGCGCCTGTCCGCCGGCCGCTGGCGGCGGGTGCTCGACGACGCCTTCGAGCGGCTGAACGCCGAACTTGACCTGATCGAGGCGGAGATCCCGTCGGACATGGACCCCGAGTCGGCCGAGGCCGATGCGTACTTCGCCCGCCTGCCGCTCGATGCCTACGCCGCCACCGATCCCGGCGAGTTCTTCGCCGTCTCGAGCGAGGCGTTCTTCGTTTCGCCGGCACGGCTGCACGCTGCCTTCCCCGAGTGGTACGGGCTGCTCGCCGAGTTCTTCCTGCAGGATCCGCTGGGCGCGGCCGAGGCATGAAGCGACTGCTGATCGTCTGGCACAGCCACACCGGCGGCTCGCGCCAGATGGCGGCAGCCGCCGCCGACGCCGCCCGCCGGGAAGACGGCGTCGAGGTCCGCCTGCAGCACGCCGCCGCGACGCAGCCCGCCGACGTGCTGGCGGCGGACGGCTACCTGTTCGTCACGCCCGAGAACCTCGCCAGCATGTCCGGGCTGATGAAGGATTTCTTCGACCGCGTCTACTACCCGGTGCTCGACCGCCTCAACGGCCGCCCCTATGCGGCGCTCGTCTGCGCCGGCTCCGACGGCAGCGGCGCCGTGCGGCAGATCGAGCGAATCGCCACCGGGCTGCGGCTGAAGGCGGTGGCGCCGCCGCTGATCGTCATAACCCATGCGCAGACGCCGGAGACGATCCTGGCGCCGAAGCACATCGGCCCGGCCGACCTCTCACGCTGCGCCGAGATCGGCGCCGCGCTGGCCGCCGGGCTCGCCGCGGGCGTGTTCTAGGCGCGCGGCCTCAGGCGGTCGCGGCGGTGACGACGATCTCGACCCGGTAGTCCGGCCCGGCCATCGCCGCCTCCACGGTCGCGCGGGCCGGCGTCTGGCCGGGGATGACCCACGCCTCCCAGACCTTGTTCATCGCCGCGAAATCGGCCATGTCGGCCAGGAAGATCTGCGCGGCCAGCAGGCGCGACTTGTCGCTGCCCGCCTCGGCGAGCAGCCGGTCGATGGCGGCGAGCGCCTGGCGGGTCTGCCCGCCGACGTCCTGGCTCGTGTCATCGGCGACCTGCCCGGCAAGGAACACCATGCCGTTGCAGACCACCGCCTGGCTCATGCGCGGACCGCTGTGTAGACGCTTGATGGTCATAGGCTTCATCCCTGCAGTAGAAAATCGCGCACGACCTCGATCTGGTCGTCGTGGAAGAACATCGGCGCGTGTCCGACACCTGCGAACTCGACCAGCCGCGCGTGCGGTCCGCGGCGGGTCATCTCCTCGGCCGTCTCGCGCGAAAGCAGATCCGAGTCGGCACCGCGGGTGATCAGCGTCGGGCAGCGGATCGAGTCGTACAGCTTCCACGTCGCCGCCTCGCCGGCGACCGCGGCCTGCGGCGTCACCGAGCCGAAAGGCACCGCGATCAGCGGGTCGTAGTGCAACACCCACTCGGCGCCGTCGCGGCGCAGCGCCGGCTCGGCGATCTCGCGCCACTCCTCGCGCGTGCGCAGGCCGAATGGCGCCGCGACCGCCGACACGTAGTCGATCGCCTGCTCGAGGCCGGCGAAGCGGATCGGCTTGCCGACGTACGAACCGATGCGCGCCAGCGCCGCCGCGTCCAGCCGCGGCCCGACGTCGTTGATCACCAGCCGCGAGATCGGCGAGTCCGCCAGCCCGGCCAGCGAGATGCCGATCAGCCCGCCCATCGAGGTGCCGACCCAGTGCACCGACTGCGCATTCAGGCGCGCCACCAGCGTCACCATGTCGGCGACGTACTGCGGCACCACGTAGTGCATCGGGTCGCGCAGCCACTCACTGCGGCCGCGGCCGACCGCGTCGGGGCAGACCACCCGATAGTGATCGGCGAGCGCCCGCGCAAGCCGGTCGAAGTCGCGCCCCAGCCGCGTCAGGCCGTGCATGCAGACCAGCACCCGCGGATTGCGCGCGTCGCCCCACTCGACGTAGGCCACGCGGTGCAGGCCGGCGGGGCTCAGGCACTGGACCGAATCGAAGCGCGGTGCATTCGACATGGCGAGGGGGGTCGAGCGGCAGGCAGGCGCGGGAAAATTCGCCGGCATACTAGCAGCGCGACCACTCGAACAAGGAAGGAGCCACCACCATGCTGAGAGGCAAGACCGCGCTGGTCACCGGATCGACCAGCGGCATCGGCCTGGGCATCGCCCGCGCGCTCGCCGCGCAGGGCGCCAACATCGTCGTCAACGGCTTCGGCGACGCCGAGGCGATCGCCGGCATCGAGAAGGAACTGCAGGCGCAGGGCGTGGCGAGCATGTACCACGGCGCCGACATGAGCAAGCCGTCGCAGATCGAGGACATGGTGCGCGCCGCCGAGTCGCGCTTCGGCCGCATCGACGTGCTGGTCAACAACGCCGGCATCCAGCACGTGGCATCGATCGAGGACTTTCCGACCGAGCGCTGGGACGCGGTGATCGCGGTCAACCTGTCGTCGGCCTTCCACACCATCCGCATGGCGCTGCCGAAGATGAGGCGGGCCAACTGGGGCCGCATCGTCAACATCGCCTCGGTGCACGGGCTGGTCGCCTCGGTGCAGAAGTCGGCTTACGTGGCGGCCAAGCACGGCATCGTCGGCCTGACCAAGGTGGTGGCGCTGGAGACGGCGACCACCGGCGTGACCTGCAACGCGATCTGCCCCGGCTGGGTGCTGACGCCGCTGGTGCAGAAGCAGATCGACGCCCGCGCAGCGCGCGACGACCTCGACAACGATGCGGCGCGCCGCTCGCTGGTCGGCGAGAAGCAGCCGTCGATGGACTTCGTCACCACCGAGCAGCTCGGCGCGATGGCAGTATTCCTCTGCTCGCCGGCCGGCGACCAGATCCGCGGCGTGGCCTACAACATGGACGGCGGCTGGGCCGCGCAATGACGCGGCCGCCGGAGGTCGTCCTGCCCGGGCGGTCGGTCAGGCGCCTGCACGCGGCGCATCGCGACGACATCGGCGAACTCGTCACCCGCCGGCCGCTGCCCGGCCCCGGTATCGCGCAGGTCGACCCGTTCCTCTTCCTCAACCACCACGGGCCGCAGGTCTACCCGCCGGAGAACCCCGGACTGCCCTTCGGGCCGCACCCGCACCGCGGCTTCGAGACGGTGACCTTCATCCTGGCCGGCGAACTGGCCCACCGCGACACCGCCGGCCACGAGAGCGTGATCGGCGCCGGCGGCGTGCAGTGGATGACGGCGGGAAGCGGCCTGGTGCACTCCGAGCTGTCGCCGCCGGAGTTCAGGCGCCGCGGCGGACCGCTGGAGATCCTGCAGCTCTGGATCAACCTGCCGGCGCGGCTGAAGATGGCGCCACCCGCCTACGTCGGCCTGCAGCGCGACTCGATCCCGGCACTGCCGACCGCCGACGGGCGCGGCCGCGTCAACCTGATCGCCGGCCGCCGCGACGGCGTCGAGGGCCCGATCCGTTCGCTGACCGGCGTGTTCATGTCGACCGTCGAGCTTTCGGTTGGCGGCCGTGTGGGGCTCGACGGACTCGGCAGCCGCAACGTGTTCCTGTACGTCGTGCGCGGCGCGGTCGACGTCGGCGGCGAGCGGGCCGGGGCATACACGCTGGTCGAACTGGACCGCGAGGGCGACCGCGTCGACATCGCCGCGGTCGAGGACTCGGTGCTGCTGTTCGGCCACGCCGAGCCGCTCGGCGAGCCGGTGGTCGCGCACGGCCCGTTCGTGATGAACACGCGCGAGGAGATCGCGCAGGCGATCCGCGACTACCAGGCCGGCAGGTTCGAAGCGCAACCCGCCGGCTCGGGGCGTTGAAGCAGCGGCCGACGCCGCTTCAACGCATCAGCACGTAGGAGCCGGGCGCTGCGCCGATCGGCGCGAAGTCCTTGTTGCCCATCGGCGGCGGCGTGCCGCGTTCGCCGGAGCGTTCGGCCAGCCACGCCTGCCACGCCGGCCACCACGAGCCCTCGCGCGGCTCGTGCCGCGCGAACCACTGGTCGGGATCGACGTAGCGGTCGGCCGCCGCCTTGGTGGCGATGCGGTAGTGCCGCGCCGGTCCGCCTTCCAGCTGCGGCGGGTTGACGATGCCGACGTTGTGCCCGCCGCTGGTCAGGCAGAAGGTGATGTCGGCGTCGGCGTACAGGTGCAGCATGTAGACCGACTTCCACGGCGCCACGTGGTCGCGCTCGGTGCCGACGAGGAAGATCGGCGCGCGGATGTCGGCCAGCGCCAGCGCCCGCCCGTCGTAGCGCAGGCGGCCCGAGGCGAGGTCGTTGTTCAGGTACAGGTTGCGCAGGTACTCGGTGTGCATCCGGTGCGGCAGCCGGGTGGTGTCGACGTTCCACGCCGACAGGTCGGTGAGCTTCTGTGGCTCGGCCATCAGGTACTGCCGCACGATGCGCGACCAGATCAGGTCGTTGGAGTTCAGCAGCGTGAAGGCGCCGGACATCTGCTTGCCGTCCAGGTAGCCCTGCTCCCACGTCAGGTCCTCGAGGTAGGCGAGCTGGCTGTCGTCGATGAAGATCGAGAGTTCGCCCGCCTCGGTGAAGTCCACCTCCGCCGCCAGCAGCGTCAGCGAAGCGAGGCGGTCGTCTCCTTGGCCGGCCATCGACGCCGCCAGCATGGCGAGGAAGGTGCCGCCGAGGCAGTAGCCGACCGCGTGCAGCTTCTGTCCGCCGCTGATGCTGGTCGCCGCATCGATCGCCGCGCGGATGCCGAGCCGCAGGTAGTGGTCGACGCCGAGTTCGCGGTCGCGCACGTCGGGGTTGCGCCACGAAAGCATGAACACCGTGTGCCCCTGCTCCACCAGGTGGCGCACCAGCGAATTGTGCGGCGAGAGGTCGAGGATGTAGTACTTCAGGATCGGCGAGGGAACGATCAGCACCGGCTGCGCGTACACCGTCGGCGTGGCCGGCGCGTACTGCAGCAGCTCGATCAGGTCGTTGCGCAGCACCACCTTGCCGGGCGTCACCGCCACCTCGTGCCCGGGACGGAAGCTGACACCGTCGTGCTGCGGCCTGCCGGCGGCGCCGGCCAGTGCGTCGCGCCACCAGTCGATCGCGCCGTTGACCAGGTTCGCGCCGCCGGTCTCGACGGTGCGCTTCAGCACCTCGGGGTTGGTCCAGACGAAGTTGGTCGGGCTCACCACGTCGAGCGCCTGCCGTGCGGTGAAGGTGACCATGCGCTCGTGGTGCCTGCTGACGCCGGTGACGTGGTTGGTCGCGTTCCACAGCCACTGCTGGGTCAGCAGGAATGACTGGTGGATCAGGTTGAACGGCGGCTGCTGCCAGGCCGGGTCGGCGAAGCGGCGGTCCTGCGGCAGCGGCTCGATGCACGGCGCCGTCTCGCCCTGCACGCTTTCCGTGGCGTACAGCGCGAAGCGGGCCGCCTTGCGCTGCGCCTTGCTGGCCAGTTCCATCTGCTTGCCGGGCGCCGCCGCCAGGTGCCAGTACCAGTCGGCCCAGGCGGACACCAGCGACGGCCAGGCGATGCCGCGGCTGGCGCGGGCGACCGCGGCGCGGATCGCCCGGTCGTAGTTGGCCAGCGGCACCGGCTCGGCGAGGTATTCCTCCGACGGCGGCTCGACGGCTTTCGGAAGGGGGCGAGCGACCGGCGGCGGCGCTACCTTGCCGCTCCTGCCGCCACGCCCGGCGACCAGCTTCAGGCGGGTGTTTGCCATGGCGACTCTCCTCGCCCGGAGGTCGCCGCATGCGCGGGCCGCGCCGCGGCGGGCCGTCCGGACAGATGCGCCAAGCATGGAACTTCCGCAGTGCAGCACGTTGACTGCACTCAAGGAAGGCGGCCGCCGGCGCCGTTGCGGGCGCCGGGCACGGCCGCAGGGGCTACGCCGCCCGCTTCAGTTCCACCGTCTGCCCCGGCAGTTCGGCGAACAGCCCGATCGCCTCATCCGGCGAGGTGGCCTTGAGCAGCCGCTCCTGCACCTGGGCCGGCGACCAGCGGTCCGCCGCCACGGCGTCGGCGAAGCGCGCCGCGGCGGCCTCGTCGTCGAAGAACTTGCGGAACATCCGGGCCAGCTGGTCGCGGTCGCACGGACCCAGTTCCATCCGGAAGTCCACTCGCCCCGAGCGGATCGCCGCCTCGTCGATCAGCTGCGGGTGGTTGGTGGTCAGGAACACCACCGAGCCCTCGTGCGCGGCCACGCCGTCCAGCGCGTTGATGAAGCCCGAATACGACACCTTGACGCCGGTGTCCGCCTTGGCACGCTGCTGGAAGAACGCGTCGACGTCCTCGATCAGGATCACCGAGCGGCGCGGCACGCTGGCCAGCAGGTTGCCGATCTTCTCGTCGGTGACGTTCGGCGAGGCCAGCGACAGCACGCACACGTTCAGCGACAGCTCGGAGGCCAGCGCGGTGACCAGCGAGGTCTTGCCGGTTCCCGGCGGCCCGTAGAGCAGGTAGCCGCGCCGCCAGGGGATGCCGAGCGTCTCGTAGCGCTCGCGGGCGGCGAAGAAGCGGTTCAGGTCGGCCAGCACCGCCTCCTTCTGGCCGGCCTTCAGCACCACCGAGTCGAGCTTGCGGTTGTTGCCCAGCCGCGCGCGGGTCCACTCGTTGTTGTAGGGGCTGGGCACGTAGACGGCGATCCGGTTCAGCTCGCGCTCGATGCGGTGGTCCATCGCCGCATGGACGAGCTGCTCCAGCGGGCCCTTGTCGCGGCCGAAGGTCGACAGGGTGATCTTCTCGATCACCGAGGCGCCGCCGACCTGCACCTCGCGCTTCATCCACATCAGCCGGCCATCGAGGACGAACAGGTGGAAACCCTCGCCGGGCGAGAAGATCGGCGCCGGCCGGCCGCCCTGCTGCAGCTCGTCCTGCAGGCTCTGGTAGGTCGAGCTCTGCTGGCGCACGGTGCGCACCGTGAAGTTGTTGATCCGCCGCAGCACCTCGCGGCTGTCCATGTACTCGACCAGCGCCGGGAACATCAGCTCCTCGCGGCTGTCGACCGCGAGCGTGGTGATCAGGAAGTGCCTGGCCCACGCCGCCACCTTGCCCGGCACCTCGCGCAGCCACACGGCGAGGATGCCGATCACCGCCAGCGTGGCGCCGCCGGACAGCAGCGGGCTGGATGCGAAGACCGATTGCAGCGATTCGACCACGTGGGCTCTCCCGGTTGACCGCGGCCCGGGGCGGGCCGCCGCGCACTAACGCGCGAGCGGCCGCAACGGCTGACATCGTCCCGCCGGCCTGTCGCCTAGCCCGGCACGACGCTGACCGCCACCCTCATCGCGTGCTCGGCGCCGCCGCGGATTACGCCGCGCAGCGGCGTCACGTCGCCGAAGTCGCGGCCGACGGCCAGTGTCACGTGCGAGCTGCCGACCACCACGTCGTTGGTCGGGTCGAGGTCGATCCAGCCCAGCTGCGGGCACCACACCGAGACCCAGGCGTGCGAGGCATCGGCGCCGAGCAGCCGCGGCTGCCCCGGCGGCGGCTGCGTCAGCAGGTAGCCGCTGACGTAGGCCGCCGGCAGGCCGAGCGCGCGCAGGCAGCCGAGCATGACGTGCGCGTAGTCCTGGCACACGCCCCGCCGCTGAGCGAACACTTCCGCCAGCGGCGTGCCGATCGACGTGCTTGCCGGCCGGTACTCGAAGTCGGCGTGGATCCGGTGCATCAGGTCGATCGCGCCGGCGACCAGCCGGCGGCGGGCCGGGAACGAGCCCTCCGCGTAGCTGCGCAGCCGGTCGAGCATCGGCACGAACGGCGAGGGGTACAGGAAGTCCGCCGCCGGCCAGAACGGCGCCTTGACGCGGTAGCGCAGCGCGCTGCGCACGGTCTCCCAGCGGGCGCTCGCCTGCGGATCGAGGTCGCCGAAGCGCGGCGTCACCACCACCCGGCTCTCGGCGCGAACGCGCAGCACGTCGTGCGGCGTGAACAGCGCGAACCAGGTGCGCAGGTTGCCGAAGGCGTCGGGCGCCGTCGCCTGCTGCGCCGGCGGCGGCTCGATGGCGAGCCCGGCGTCGGCAACCTGCTGGGCGTGTCCCGACTGCGGCATCAGGCAGGCCAGGTGATAGGCAACGTCGACCCGCGGCGCGTAGCGATAGGTGGTCTCGTGCACCACCCGCAGGGCCTGCCCTGCGCTCATCCGCGCACCATGTGGAAGCCCGGCGCCACGTGGCTGAAGAAGCGGCTGCCGATCGCTTCCGACAGCCCCTCGCCGGCGGCGCTCAGCGTCTCGACCAGTTCGAGCAGCGTGTGCAGGCAGCCGTCGGCCGCGGCGGTGGTCAGCATCTCGATCGACGGCCACTGCCCGGTCGGCGCGAGCCGCGCAAGCAGTTCCTCGCCGTGCGGCGCCGGCAGCTGCCCGAGTTCCTGCCGCAGCGTGCGCACGACGCAGGCCAGCGAGCGCGGGTTGGCGTGATCGCGCACCAGCAGTTCGACCAGCGCGACCGGGTGCTGCCAGCGCTGGTGGCGGGCGCGGTAGGTGATCACGCTGTCGGCCAGCTGCAGCAGCAGCTCGAAGCCGTCCTCCGAAAGCGCCAGCTGGGTCTCGAACATAAGCTGCAGGCCGGCGGCCAGCGTCACCAGCCTCTCGATCTGGCGGCCGATGGCCAGCAGCCGCCAGCCCTCGTCGCGCGTCATCCGGTCCGCCTGCGCGCCGGTCAGCGCCGCCAGCCGCAGCTCCATCTGCTGCAGCATCTCGACCGCCTCGTCGTCGGTCACCACGCCGTCGGCGCCGGCCGCCGCGTGCGCCGCGCGAAGCTCGGCCAGCGTCTGGCCGATCAGCCGCACGTGCTCGGCCGACAGCCGCTCGCGCACCTGGTCGCCTGCGCGCGCCAGCGAGGCAATGCTGAAGGCGACGCTGCGGCCCTCGACCTCGTCGAACAGCGAGGCGATCAGCGTGCGCTCGAACACCGCCAG
>JBHJND010000543.1:0-1820 GCA_048497655.1 Caballeronia novacaledonica | reverse complement strand
GACCAGCGGCTTCACCGGCGAGTTCCTGGTGCTGCTCGGCGCCTTCAACTCGGCCTGGCCGAAGCACCTGGCCGGCGACTCGGCGCCGCTGGTGTTCTCGGTGATCGCCGTGAGCGGCGTCGTGCTCGGCGCGATGTACATGCTGTGGTTCGCGCAGCGCTTCCTGTACGGCACGACCAAGGTGCCGCACGGCCCGGTGCCGGACCTGAACCGCCGCGAGAAGCTGATCCTGGCGGCGCTGCTGGTGCCGGTGTTCTGGCTCGGCCTCGCCCCCGATGAACCGATGCGCAAGTCCGAGCACGCGGCGCTGCACTTCCAGAGACTGGTCGCCGGCGCGCGGCAGCCCGACGCCGTGGTTGCCGCGCCGGTCCCGTTCGCGCAGCGCCGGATGGTGGCGACGCGATGAACTTGACCACGCTGCTTGTCTCGATGTCGCCCGAGCACCTGCTGCTCGCCGGCATCTGCGTGATGCTGGCGGTCGACATCGCCTCCGACCGGCCGCGCAGCCACCTGCCGGTGGCGCTGGCGGCGGTGATCGCCGCGACGCTGGCCGCCGCGGCGCTGGCCATCTTCGGCTATGCGGCGGCGCCGTTCCCCGGCCAGCTGTCGGTCGACTCCTCGACCTTCGCCGCCAAGGCGATCGTGCTGGTGCTGGCGATCCCGGCGCTGCTGCTGGCGAAGGACGAGTTTCCGCACGGGCCGTTCTACGTGCTGGTGCTGTCGTCGCTGTACGGCGCCAGCCTGATCCTGTCGGCCGACAGCTTCCTGACGCTGTTCCTCGGCCTGGAACTGATGTCGATCCCGGTGTACGTGCTGGTGCTGCTGGCGATGAAGCGCGTCGAGTCCACCGAGGCGGCGCTGAAGTACCTGATCCTCGGCGGCACCGCCACCGCGATGCTGCTGATGGGCGTGTCGCTGCTGTTCGGCTTCACCGGCTCGCTGTCGCTGGACGCCTTCGGGCGCCTGCTCGACGCCGGCAGCCCGATGGCGCAGGCGGCGGTGGTGCTGATCCTGCTCGCCTTCTTCCTGAAGGCGGCGATCGTGCCGTTCCACACCTGGGCGCCCGACGCCTACGAGGCGGCCACCGTGCCGGTGACCGGCTTCATGTCGACGGTGATCAAGGCCGGCGTGCTGCTGGCCGCGGTGCGGCTGTTCGGCGTCAACTCGCTGTCCGGCCGGCTGGTCGAACTGCTGGCGATCCTGTCGCTGGTGTCGATCGTCTGGGGCAACCTGGCGGCGATCAAGCAGACCAGCTTCCGCCGCATGATCGCCTACTCGTCGATCGCCCACGCCGGCTATCTCTTCTACGCCTTCCTCGGCGACGGCGAGGGCCGCTTCCAGGCGGTGGCCTTCTATGCGCTGGTCTACGGGCTGATGAACATGCTTGCCTTCGCGGCGCTGCCGATGGCGGCCAACGATGTCGAGCGCGACCGCCTGGAGAACCTGAAGGGGCTCTACCAGCGCGCGCCGTTCGCCGCGGTGATGATCGCCATCGCGATGTTCTCGCTGGCCGGCATCCCGCCGCTGCCCGGCTTCGTCGCCAAGTTCCTGATCTTCCGCAACGTGATCGAGGCCGGCTACACGCTGTATGCCGTGCTGGGTCTGGTCGGCAGCTACCTCGGCATCTACTTCTACCTGCGCGTGCTGCAGTACATGTTCATGAGCCCGGCGCCGGAAGGCGTCGGCAAGCAGCCGCAGGCGGCGCTGGCGCTCGGCGCGATGGCCGTGTGCCTGGTGCCGGCGGTGATCCTGATGGTCTACCCGGGCGGCCTGCTCGGCGGGCTGTAGTCCACGGCGCGGCGCCCCCGCCGGGGCGCCGC
>JBHJND010000542.1:0-1663 GCA_048497655.1 Caballeronia novacaledonica | reverse complement strand
GGCCGGCGGCCGCGGCGGTCGTTGCGGCGATGCTCGACTTCAGTAGTTCGCGGCGGGTGAGGCTCGTCATGGTGCTTTCCTCGGTTGTTCGAAAAGGTGCGCGGAGATCGCGGGAGCCTCGGCAGGCGGCGACGCAGCGGGCGCCGGCTCGGCGAGCGAGGCGAGTGCGGATTCGATGTGCGGCTCGGCGACGGGCGAGTCGCCGAAGTAGTGGCAGACGAGGTCGGCCGAGAGCACGTGCGGCAGGGCGCGGATGCGGCTGAACCCGGCCACTTCGGCGCCGACATCCGGCGCTTCCTGCACGACGACGATGCGGCCGCTGGCGCGGTCGTAGCGGTCGACCTCGACGCCGTCGAGCGCGGCCAGTTGCGCCAGCACCGCGTCGACATGCGCCAAGTCGGCGACGACCAGGATGCCCGAGATGTTCATCTGTGCATGCCGGCGGCGCTCGCCCGAGCCGCCGCGGCGTCAGATCGATCCGATAGGCAGTATCCGCGGGGCCTGAAGTGCCGCGTTGCGGCGCATCAACCCTCCTGTGCGCCCTCTTTGCTCGCCGGCTCGGCGACCTCGGCCGTCATCGGCGGTCAGGACGCCGGCGGGCTGAACCGCGCGCGCTGCTCGGCGCGCGCGATGGCCGCGGCAAGTTCGGCGTGTTCGCTTGAATCAGCCGGCAGCAGCGCCAGCAGTTGCTGCCAGTAGCGGGCCGCGCCGCGGAAGTCGCCGGCTTCGTAGGCGGCGCTGCCGGCCATCTCCAGCGCGCGCGGATGCGCCGCATCGAGGGCCAGGGCCCTGTCGATCAGTTCGCGCGGCCTGCCCGCCAGGCGGCCGCCCTGCGCCATGCCGAGGGCGTCGGCGTACTCGCACAGGATCAACGGGTCGCGCGCCACCCTCGTCGAGGCCGCGAGTGCACGCTCGTAGGCCACCGCCGCAGCAGCGAACTGGTCGGCCTGCATGCGCAGCCGCGCCAGCATCACCCAGGCGCGTGCGTCGCCGGGCGACACGCCGACATGCGCCTCGAGTTGCGCCAGCATCTCCGTGCCTTCGCCGGCGGCGGCAGCGGACAGGGCGGCCGGCGTCGCCGCATGCTGGGCGTCGAGCAGGTACGGGTGGCCGAACTGCAGGTACAGCAGGACGGCGGCGACCGGCAACGCCGCCGCGTAGGCGAGCAGCGCGCGACGCGGCCGCGCGGCGCGCGGCGAGACGGCCACCGGCGCGTCCTCGGTCAGCAGGCGCCGCCGCAGGTCATCGCGCGAGCGCGCGAACTCGGCCTCGTCGAGCAGGCCGCGCGAGCGCTCGCCCTCGAGCTCGGCAAGCTGCTGGCGCAGCACCGCCGCGTTGCTCCTCGACCGGGAAACATCGCCGGGCCGCTGCCGGCGCGGCCCGAGCAGGACCGCGCCGATGGCCAGCAGCGTCAGTGCAGCCGCGGCGACGACGAACGCCGTCATCGTCACACCCCCGGCGCCGCGCCAGCGCGATGCGCCGGCGCTACTTCTTATCTGCCGGCGGTGCCGCTGCCGGTGCCGCCGGAGCCGGCGCAGCCGCCTTGCGCTTGGCGGCCACTGCGTCGCGCAGGATCTTGACGCCTTCCTGCGAGGCCGCTGCCGACTGCGCCAGCGAGACCTTGGCCTGGTCGAGGTTGTGGAAGGCGGAGCCGTTCGATGCC
>JBHJND010000541.1:0-3332 GCA_048497655.1 Caballeronia novacaledonica | reverse complement strand
AGGATCTGCACGTTGGTGTAGTTGGAGATGTACTCGGGATCGAGCAGCCCGTCCGGCGAGTAGAAGGCCAGCACCATCAGGAAGGTGCTGGTCTTCTGCGCCACGTCGACGCCCTGCGCCTGCACCGACTGCGGCAGCTGCGCCATCGCCTGGCTGACCCGGTTCTGCACGTCGACCTGCGCCAGCGCCGGGTCGGTGTCGATGGTGAAGTAGACGGTCAGCGTGTAGTTGCCGGTCGACGAGCTGGTCGACGACATGTAGATCATGTTGTTGGCGCCGTTGACCTGCTGCTCGATCGGCGCGCCGACGTTCTGCGCCACCAGGCTGGCGTTCGCCCCGGGGTAGGTCGCGGTCACCTGGATCTGGATCGGCGTGATCTGCGGGTACTGGGCGATCGGCAGCTTGGCCATCGCCACCAGCCCGGCGATGGTGATGACGAGTGCCAGCACGACCGAGAAGATCGGCCGCTCGATGAAGAAGCGCGAGAACATGCGGCCGCCCTACTTCTTCGCCGCCGGCGGGGATTCGCTCCCGGGCGCCGGCCCGGCCGCCCGGGCGGCGCCGGCGACGACCTTCACCGGTGCGCCGGGCGACAGGCGCACCATGCCGTCGGTGACGACGACGTCGCCGGCGGCGAGCCCGCGGACGATGACCCAGTCGTCGCCGTCCCAGGAACCGACCTCCACCGGGCGGATCTGCGCCCGGCTGTCCTTGTCGACGGTGACCACGAAGTGGCCCTGCGCGCCCTGCAGCACGGCCTGCTGCGGCACCAGGATCGCGTTGGGCCGCACCGCGCCGGAGACGCGCACGCGCACGAACTGCCCCGGGCGCAGCACGCCGTCCGGATTCGGCAGCGTCGCGCGCAGCAGGAAGGTGCCGGTCTGCTGGTTGTAGTCGGCGTTGGCGAAGGTGATGCGGCCTTTCTTCGGGAAGGTCGAGCCGTCGGCCAGCACCACGCCGACCTCGAAGTCGTCCTTCGACGGCAGCCGCAGCCGCCCGGCCTGCTGTTCGCCGCGGATCGCCAGCATGTCGTTCTCCGACAGGCTGAAGTTGACCCACATCGGGTCGAACTGGGCGACGTAGGTGAGCTGGCTGTCGGCGATGTTGACGTACTGCCCGTCCTGCACGCGGGCGAAGCTCGACACGCCCGTGACCGGCGTCGTGATGGTGGTGTAGGAGAGGTTGAGCTTCGCCTGCTCGAGGTTCGCCCTGGCGACCTCGACCGCCGCGGCGGCGGTTTCGGCGGCGCCGGTGGCGTCGTCGAGCTCGCGCTGGCTGAGCGCCTTGCGCTCGGCCAGCGGCTTGACCCGCGCGAGGTTGTCGCTCGCCACCTTCAGCCGCGCCTGCTGCTCGGCCAGCGCCGCCTTGGCGGCGTCGACCTGGGCCTGGAACGGCCTGGCGTCCTGCTGGAACATGACCTGGCCGGCCTTGACCAGGCTGCCCTCGGTGTACAGGCGGCGCTCGAGAAAGCCGGCGACGCGGGCGACGATCTGCACCTGGCGCGAACTCTGCGTCTGCCCGACGTACTCGAAGGTGACCGGCGCGTCGCGCGGCGCGATCGTCTGCGCCGTCACCTCGACCGGGCCGCGTTCGGCCGCCTTGTGCTCGTGTTTCGAGCAGGCAGTGAGCGCCGAGACGAGCGCAACGCCGACCAGAACCCCTCGCATGAGCCTCCCCCCTCACCCTGCTGCGGGCAAGCCTCGAAGAATCGCACGGGCCGCGGGGCGGGCGATCGACAATTCTCGACACGCCCCGGCGCGCCACCTGCCGACGCGGCCGGCGCGCCGCCCTTCGCCCGCCGGCCGGCGAGCACCTGCCCGCGCGGCCGGGATTGCGGGGGAGGGGGCTTAATACCCCACTGGGTATCATGCGGGTCGTTGCCGGGCGGCGGCGCTCTGTGTCGCGGCTGGCCGGCTGTCGGTCCACTCGAACACGGGAGAAAAGCGATGAAGCGTTGGTTGTCGGCACTGTTTCTGGCGTTTGCTGCCGCCGGCGCCATGGCGCAGTCGATCGTCGACCTGGATTACGTGCGGCAGGCGGTGGCGCGCGGCGCGCTGCTTTGGGACGCGCGCGACGAGGAGGCGTTCGCCAAGGGACACATCCCGGGTGCCGTGAACCTCGGCGACCCGACGCTCACCCTGCGCGACACGCTCACCGAGGACTACCTGCCGACCGCCGATATCGAGAAGTCGCTCGGCGCCGCCGGCATCGACCCGGCGCGCGAGATCATCGTCTACGGCGACCGCGGACTGCCGTCGGCGTACTTCGCCCAGCTGACGCTGCGCCACTTCGGCATCGCCAATGCGCGCGTCTTCCACGACGGAATCGACGCCTGGCGCGCCGCTGGGCTGGCGCTGTCGAGCGAGGCGGCCAAGCCGAAGCCCGTCACGGTGAAGCTGGCGGTGCAGCCCGGCGTGATCATCGCGACCCGGGAGGTCGTGGCGGCGCTGAAGCGGCCCGACGTGCAGATCCTCGACGTGCGCACGGTCAGGGAATTCAAGGCGGAGGACATCCGCGCCATCCGCGGCGGCCACATCCCCGGCGCCCTGAACATCCCGTTCGAGCAGAACTGGGTCGATCCGGACGCGCGCAACAAGCTGCGCCGCGGCGAGGTCAAGGACTCGTCGGGGATGGCGCTGAAGCCGCGCGACGAGCTCGTCAGGCTTTACGGGAAGCTCGATCCAGCGAGGGAGCTGATCGTCTACTGCCAGAGCGGCAACCGCGCCGCGCAGACCGCCGCCGTGCTCGGCGACCTCGGCTACAGGAACGTCCGGGTCTTCGACTCGTCGTGGCTGGGTTACGCGAGCTGGCTCAGCGCGCCGGCCGAGGACGAGGTCTGGACCAACTTCGGCGCGCTGCTGACGGCGGTCAAGGGACTGGAGAACCGCTTCGGCGAGCTGGAGCGGCAGGCGACGGCCAGGCCGAAGCAGTAGCGTCGGCCGGCAGGACGCGGCGCGGCCGCGGCGCTTGCGCCGGCAAGCGCTCTACCGACATCGACCCTGCGGTCTTGCGCCGGGGGCGACGCGGGCGCACGATCAGTACATGAAGATGTCTATCGACAGGATCGTCGACGACGACTTCTCGCAGCAGTGGTTCGCCGACCCACGGGCCACGCCCGCCGATGCGGACCTCTGACGGAAGCGGCGCTTTTCGGCGTGCCGGTCTGCAGCCGGCGGCGGCGCTCGCCGTGATGCTGGCGCTGGCCGCCTGCACCCCTGCGCCTACCCCTGCCTTGCCTGCTGCGCCGCAGGGCGAGTGGCGCGAGTTCCAGGGCACCTGGACGGCGGCCGGCAGCCGCCACGTGATCCGTCTCGGCCACGATCGACAGGCGT
>JBHJND010000540.1:0-4634 GCA_048497655.1 Caballeronia novacaledonica | reverse complement strand
TGATCCGCAACGGCCCGCTGGCGCTCGCCTTCCACGCGCTGTTCATCGGCTTCATCGTGGCGCCGCTGGCGATCGTCTGCGTGGTCGCCTTCACGCCACTGGGCTACATCTCGCTGCCGACCGACGGGCTGTCGCTGCGCTGGTTCGCCGCCATCCTCGACAACCCGCGCTTCATCAGCGCCTTCTGGCTGAGCCTCGCGCTCGGGCTGGTGTCGTCGCTGATCGCCACCGCGCTGGCGGTGCCGGCGGCGCTGGCGGTGGCGCGCTTCCGCTTCCCCGGGCGCGACGCGATCTCGGCGTTCCTGCTGTCGCCGCTGATGATCCCGCACATCGTGCTCGGCGTGGCCTTCCTGCGCTTCTTCAGCGCCGTCAACATCAACGGCACCTTCAGCGGGCTGGTGATGGCGCACGTGATCGTCGTCCTGCCCTTCGCGCTGCGCCTGGTGCTGGCCTCGGCCACCGGCATGGACCCGGCGGTCGAGCGCGCCGCGGTGTCGCTCGGCGCCGGCCGCTTCACGGTGTTCCGCCGCATCACCCTGCCGCTGATCCTGCCGGGCATCGTCAGCGGCTGGCTGCTCGCCTTCATCACCAGCTTCGACGAGCTGACGATGAGCGTGTTCATCGCCAGCCCGAGCACCACCACGCTGCCGGTGCGCATGTTCCTGCACATCCAGGACACCATCGACCCGCTGGTGGCCGCGGTCTCGGCGCTGATGATCGCCGGCACGGTGCTGCTGATGGGCGCACTCGACCGGCTGGTCGGCCTCGAACGGCTGTTCGTCGGCAAAGGCAAGCACTGATGGCGCGCGATTACGAGGTCGCGGTGGTCGGCGGCGGGCTGGTCGGCGGCGCCATTGCCTACGGGCTGGCGCGGCTGGGCCGCCGCGCGGCGCTGCTCGACGAGGGCGATGTCGCCTATCGCGCCTCGCGCGGCAACTTCGGGCTGATCTGGGTGCAGGGCAAGGGGCTGGGCCTGGCGCCTTACGGCAACTGGACGCAGCGGGCGGCGCGCCGCGCGCCCGAACTTGCGCGCGCGCTGCAGGAGGAGACCGGCACCGACGTGGCGCTGGCGCAGCCGGGTGGCTTCCACGTCTGCCTGTCGGAGGCGGAACTGGAGAACCGCGTCGCCACGCTGACGCAACTCGTCGAGCAGCCGGGCTTCGAGCGCTACGGCTTCGAGGTGCTGGACCGTGCCGGGCTCGCCGCGCGCCTGCCGGGCGTCGGCCCGCAGGTGGTCGGCGCGACCTACTGCCCGCTCGACGGTCACGTCAATCCGCTGCGCCTGATGCGCGCGCTGCACGAGGCCTTCGTCGAGCGCGGCGGTGCCTACCTGCCGCTTCACAAGGCCGAGCGGATCGGGCGCCGGGACGGCCGCTTCGTGATCGACGGCAGCGGCGGCGCCGTCACCGCCGCGCAGGTCGTGCTCACCGCCGGACTGGGCAACGCGGCGCTCGGGCCGCCGCTCGGCCTGCGGGCGCTGGTGCGGCCGCAGCGCGGCCAGGTGATCGTGCTGGAGCGCGTGCGCCGCTTCCTCGCCTATCCGACGGCGACCATCCGCCAGACCGACGAAGGCACGGTGCTGATCGGCGACTCGCAGGACGAGTCCGGCTTCAACGAGTCGCTGTCGACGTCGATCAGCGCGGTGCAGGCCGAGCGCGCGCTGCGCATCTTCCCGGCGCTGCGCGAGGCGCGCGTGAACCGCACCTGGGCGGCGCTGCGCGTGATGAGCCCCGACGGCTTCCCGATCTACGAGCAGTCGGCGAGCCATCCGGGCGCCTTCCTCGTCAC
This sequence comes from Caballeronia novacaledonica, assembly GCA_048497655.1. GTDB lineage: Bacteria > Pseudomonadota > Gammaproteobacteria > Burkholderiales > Burkholderiaceae_F > JADJWR01. The sequence goes on along the minus strand of JBHJND010000540.1, from coordinate 2,846 downwards.
CTGCCACTCGGGCGTCACGCTGGCCGGCGCGCACGCCTTCGACCTGGCGCCGCGCATCGCCGCCGGCGACCTGGGCGCCGACATGAAGCCATTTTCCGCGGAGCGACTGCATGTTCAGAAGGCTGCCTGACGGCACATCGGCAGTGCCGGTCACGATCGACGGCCGTTCTTTCGCAGCGCGCGCCGGCGACACCGTCGCGGCGACGCTGCTCGCCGCCGGCGTCAAGGCGTGCCGCACGACGCCGGTGTCCGGCGCCGCGCGCGGGCCGTTCTGCCTGATGGGCGTGTGCTTCGACTGCCTGGTGACCATCGACGGCCGGCCGAACCAGCAGGGCTGCCTGGTGCCGGTGCGCGAAGGCATGTGCATCGAGCAGCAGGCGGGCGCGCGCCTCGCCGTCGACGCCTCGCCGGGGGCGGCATGAGCACAGCGGCGAGCTACGACGTCGCGATCGTCGGCGCCGGCGCCGCCGGGCTGGCCGCCGCGGCCGAGTGCGCGCGGGCAGGCCTGGCCACCGTCGTCTTCGACGAGCAGCAGGCGCCAGGCGGCCAGATCTACCGCGCGATCACCGCAACGCCGCTGAAGGACCGCGACCTGCTCGGCCCCGACTACTGGCACGGCGAGTCGCTGGTGCGCGGCTTCGAGCGCGCCGGCGCGGACTACGCGCCGCGCACCGCCGTCTGGGCGGTGAGCCGCAGCGACGACGGCTTCGAGATCGGCGCATCGAGCGACGGCGCGGCGCGGCTGGTGCAGGCCAAGCAGGTGATCCTTGCCACCGGCGCGCTGGAGCGGCCGTTCCCGATTCCCGGCTGGACCCTGCCCGGCGTGATGACCGCCGGCGCGGCGCAACTGCTGCTGAAGGCGTCGGCGCTGGCGCCCGACGGCCGCGTCGTGCTGGCCGGCAGCGGGCCGCTGCTGTACCTGGTCGCCGCGCAGCTGGCGCGGGCCGGCAGCCGGATCGAGTGCCTGCTCGACACCACGCCGCGCGGCCAGTGGCGCGCGGCGGTACCGCACGCGATCGACTTCCTGATGTCGCCGTACTTCGGCAAGGGACTGTCGATCCTGCGCGATGCGCGCCGCGCGGCGCGCATCGTCAGGGGCGTGCAGCGGCTCGAGGCGCTCGGCGACGGCGCGCTGCAGCGCGTGCGCTTCACTGCCGACGGACGCACCGAGGAGCTCGCTGCCGACCTGCTGCTGCTGCACCATGGCGTGGTGCCGAACATCAACCTGTCGAACGCGATCGGCTGTGCGCACCGCTGGGACGACGTGCAGCTGGCGTTCGTGCCGGTGGTCGACGGCTGGGGCGCGAGTTCGGTCGCCGGCGTGACCATTGCCGGCGACGGCGCCGGCATCGCCGGCGCGCGCGCCGCCGAGGCACGCGGGCGGCTGGCCGGGTTGCACGCGGCGCACGCGCTGGGCAGGCTCGACGCCGCGGCGCGCGACCGGGCGGCGGCCGCGGCGCAGGCGGAGCTGGCTCGGTTCAGCCGCGGGCGAGCCTTCGTCGACGCGATGTACCGGCCGGCCGAGGCCATGCGCATTCCATCCGGCGAGACGATCGTCTGCCGCTGCGAGGAAGTCACCGCGCAGCAGATCGTCGACACGGTGAAGCTCGGCTGCACCGGGCCGAACCAGATGAAGAGCTTCCTGCGCTGCGGCATGGGCCCGTGCCAGGGGCGCCTTTGCGGGCTGACGGTCACCGAGTTGATCGCCCGCGAGCGCGGCGTGTCGCCGGAGGAAGTCGGCCACTACCGGCTGCGCTTCCCGGTCAAGCCGATCACCCTCGGCGAGCTGGCCGCGCTGCCGGCCACCGACGAGGCGACGAAGGCGGTGGTGCGCATCGGCAAGGCGCATTGAGCGCGTCGGCGGGCGCATCGTGAGCCACGTCGCCACGGCCGACGTCGTCGTCATCGGCGGCGGCCTGCACGGCTGCTCGGCGGCGCTGCACCTGGCGCGCGCCGGCGTCTCGGCGCTGGTGCTGGAGAAGAACTACGTCGGCCGGCACGCCTCGGGCGTGAACGCCGGCGGCGTGCGCACGCTGTCGCGGCACGAGGCCGAGGTGCCGCTGGCGCTGGCGGCGATGGACCTCTGGCACCGCCTCGGCGAACTGGTCGACGACGACTGCGGCTTCGAGACGCACGGCCAGGTCCGCGTCGCCGAGGACGAGCACGACGCGCAGTCGCTTCGGAGCCGCGAGGCGCGCATGCGCTCGCTCGGCTACACGCACGAGCGCTGGATCGACCGCGACGAGCTGTTCGCGCGGGTGCCGGCGCTGGCGCGGCACTGCCTCGGCGGGCTGCTCGCCGAGCGCGACGGCGCCGCCCTGCCCTACCAGACCGCGGCGGCGTTCCGCCGCAAGGCGCAGTCGCTCGGCCAGCGCTTCTTCGAGGGCGTGCGCGCGCAGCGCCTGCAGCGCACCGGCGATGCCTGGTCGGTCGACACCGACCGCGGCTCCTTCGCCGGCCGGGTGCTGGTCAACTGCGCCGGCGCCTGGGCCGACCGCCTCTGCGCGCAGCTCGGCGAGCCGGTGCCGCTGGAGGCGATCGCGCCGATGATGATGGTGACGCTGCGCATGCCGCGCTTCCTCGAGCCGGTGGTGCTCGGCACCGCGCGGCCGCTGTCGTTCAAGCAGACGCAGGAGGACACGGTGCTGATCGGCGGCGGCCGGCGCGCGCGGGTGGAGCGCGACGCCGAGACCACCGAGCTCGACTTCCGCGAGCTGGCCGCCTCGGCGCGCACGGTGCGGGACCTGTTCCCGGTCATGTGCGCGGCGACGATCCACCGCGGCTGGGCCGGCATCGAGGCGCGCATGCCCGACGACATCCCGGTGATCGGGCCGAGCTCGACCATG
>JBHJND010000539.1:0-12993 GCA_048497655.1 Caballeronia novacaledonica | reverse complement strand
CAACGTGTCGCCGGCACCGCGCGCGCCGATGCTCGATGTCGTCGCCACGCTACGCAACGGCGCCGGCACGGTGATCGCGACTTCCAACCCGACCGACAGCCTGCCGGCGTCGATAGCGGCAAACATCTCCACGGCGGGGACCTACTACGTCAGCGTCGACGGCGTCGGCAAGGGCGATCCGCTGACCACGGGATACACCGACTACGGCAGCGTCGGCCAGTACACGGCCAGCGTCACGACCCAGGCCACGACCTCGCAGCCGCCGACGGCGGTGATCTCGGCGACGCCCACTTCCGGAACGGCGCCGCTGACGGTGAATTTCAGCGCGACCGGCTCGACCGACAGCGACGGCACGATCGTCTCCTACGCCTGGACTTTCGGCGACGGCGGCAGCCAGACGGGCGGCACGACGGCACAGCGCCCCTACTCGACGGCGGGAAGCTACACGGCGAGCCTGACCGTCACCGACAACGCCGGCCTGACCGATACCAAGTCGGTCGTCATCACCGTCCAGGCGCAGACGACGACCTACTTGCTGACCGTCGGCAAGGCAGGGACCGGCGCGGGTACCGTGTCGAGCAGCCCGGCCGGCATTGCCTGCGGCACGACCTGCTCGGCCAGCTACACCGCGAACACGACGGTGACGCTGACCGCTGCGCCGACCGCGGGCTCGACCTTCGCCGGCTGGTCCGGCGCCTGCTCCGGCACCGGCAGCTGCACGGTCAGCATGACCGCTGCCCGCTCGGTGACCGCCACCTTCAACCCGATCAGCTACGCGCTGACGGTGAGCAAGGGTGGATTGGGCATGGGCACGGTCGTCAGCAGCCCCGCCGGCATCGATTGCGGCGCCGACTGCACGGAGGACTACAGCTCGGGCGCCGGCGTGACGCTGAGCGCCACGCCGGCGGCCGGCACCGCCTTCACCGGCTGGTCCGGTGCCTGTTCAGGCAGCGGCGCCTGCACGGTCAGCATGACGTCGGCACGTTCCGTCGCGGCCAGTTTCGACGTGATCCGGACGATGTCGGTGGCGAACATCGCCATGAGCCTGAGCAGCAGCCGGAGCCGAACGAACGCGCTGGCCTCGGTCACCGTGCGTGACGTCAGCGGCAACCCGGTCTCCGGCGCCCAGGTCACCGGAACCTGGAGCGGCGTGGTCAGCGGCAACGCGTCGGTGACGACGAACTCGTCCGGAGCAGCCGATTTCCGCTCGGCCAGCGTCAAGGCGACAACCGGCAGCACCTTCACGTTCACGGTGACCGGCATCACGCTGTCGGGCTACACGTACGACGCGGCAAGCAACGTCGAGACCCGCGACTCGATCACGCGCTGAGCCAGCCTCCGGATGCAGGAACTCTCCCCCAGGGGAGTTCCTGCCTGCGACGGCTCGGCTTCGGCCCTGCCGGCGGCCGTCCGCGCGCCTAATCGGCCCGCGCCAGCAGCGCCTGCGCGGCCCGCTCGGACAGCACGACCAGCAGCTTCATCGAGGCGCGGGTGAAGCCGACGAAGAGCTTGCGCTGGGCCGGTTCGTCGAAGGCGTCGAAGTCGACCTCGGTCAGGATCACGCAGGGCGCCGACTGCCCCTTGAAGCGGTAGACGGTCTCGACCAGCAGGTCGCCGTCGGAGAACTCCGGCCGGCCGAACAGGTCGTAGCTCCCCTGCCAGGACTTCAGGCGGTGCGGGCCGATCCGGTCGAAGCCGCGCAGTGCCGACCGCTCGCGGCCGCTGAAGGTGACCAGCACGGTGTCGCCGATGCGAAAGCCGCTCTGCAGCGCGCGCGTCACCGCCCGCCGGGTGGCGGCCACCAGCGACTCGGCATCGGTGTAGGTCAGGAACTCGACCTCGCCGCCGGCGATCGGGCTGGCCGCCTCGATCGGCCGCTCTGGCGCAAGCAGGCGGTTGAGGTAGCCGAGCACGTCGCGCGGACTGCGGTAGTTGGTCTCGGCGCTGATCGTCACGAAGTCGGGCAGTTCGACCGCCGGCCGGTCGTACAGCCGCTGCATCGGATCCTCCAGCCACCACAACCGCCCCTGTGGCCTCAGCCAGCGCAGCAGCGCATCCTTCCACGCCGGCTGGAAGTCCTGTCCCTCGTCGATCACCAGTTCGTCGAACTGCTCCGCCGGGAGCGCCGCCAGCATGCCGAACCGCTCCTCGATCCGCGCGAAGGCGTCCGGCCGGCGGTAGTCGATCGGCTCGCCCGCGGCGCGCAGCCGCCGGTCGCAGAACTGGTGGAAGCTCGCCACCTCGGTGCCTTCCGGCGCCAGATGTGAAAGGTGGTCGGCCAGCGGACGGTTGAAGCACACGTAGAGGGCGCGCCGCTGCTGCGCGGCGGCATCCTGCAGAACCGCCAGCGCAAGCTGCGTCTTGCCAGAGCCCGCGGTGCCGATCACGCGCAGGCGGAACGGCTCGAACCGCAGCCGCCGCGCCCAGGTGGCCAGCCCGCCCGACAGCCGGGTGACCAGTTGCTCGGCGCGGCCGAGCAGCGCGCTGACGTCCGGCACCAACTGCAGCTCGTTCTCGAAGAAGCGGCGCAGCTTGTGCGCCAGCAGCTCGCGCGGCGGCGCGCCCGGCAGCGCCTCGAGGATGCGCGCGCACAGCCGCATGCGGCTGCGCTCGTCGACGATCCGCTCCGGCGGCAGCCCGGCGCTGCCGGGCTGCTTCACCGTGTAGTCGGGGCAGTACAGCAGGTAGTCGATCGCCACCGGCTCGCCCTGCACCACCGGCGCCAGGCGGGCGCGCAGCGCATCGAGCGTGCGGTCCAGCTGCAGGGCGACCGGCCGCTCCCTTCCCGAGTACTTCTTGACCAGTCCCTCGGGCGTCTCGGCGAGGAAGCCCGACTTCTGCTCGATCAGCAGGATGCGCGCCGACGGCGAAACGACGACGAAGTCGATCTCGCCGAACGCCGCCGTGCCGCGGTCGACGCGCGTCCAGTGCACGCCGTGCAGGACCGTCAGTTCCTCCGGCAGGCCGCGCTCGAGCACTTCCAGCGTTTCCAGCTCGCGCTGCGCCGCACCGCTCGCCTGCAGCGTGCGCCAGTCGGTGGGGACGATGCGTGCCATGCGCTTGCCTCGGGGTCCTCGAATCGTCGGTCCGCGCTTCTAGCACAGGCGCCGCGCAACGGTGGCCAAGCTATCCTCGCGCGCACTGGGCGGGAGGCGGCAATGCGCGAGATCGATCTGCTGGTGCGGGCGGGTTTCCTCTATCCGATGACCGGCGAGCTGCCGGTGCTGCGCGACGCCGAGGTTGCGATCGACGGCGACCGGATCGTCCACGCCGGCGCCCGCCTGCCGGCCGGCACCTGGCGGGCGCGGCGCGAACTCGGCGGCCCGAACACCGCCTTGCTGCCAGGTTTCGTCAACGCGCACACGCACACCGCCTCGCTGGTGTTCCGCGGCCGCACCGACGACGTCGCCGGCGGCTCGGCGCTGTACGACGTGGCGTTCCGCATGGAGAAGACGATCGGCCGCGAGGAGTGGCGCGACCTCGCCTGGGCCGGTACGGTGGAGATGATCCGCTCCGGCTTCACCACCGTGAACGACCTGTGGTACGCGCCCGACCTGCTGGCCGAGGCCTGCGCCGCCAGCGGCCTGCGGGCGCAGATCGCCAACAAGGTCTTCGACGTCGCGCTGGACCGGCTGGCGCTCGACGACTACACCCACCATCCGGCGATCGGCGAGCGGCGCCTGCGCGAGGGGGTCGACTTCGTCGAGCGCTGGCACGGCCGCGAGGGCGGGCGCATCGGGGCGCGCCTCGGCCCGCACGCCAGCGACACCTGCTCGCCGGCGCTGCACCGGCAGCTGCGCACCGAGGCGAACCGCCTGAAGGTCGGCCTGCACGTGCACACCGCGCAGTCGCGCCGCGAGGTGGCCGAGGTGCGCCGCGCGCAGGGGCGCGGCCCGCTCGAGTACCTGCGCGACCTCAGCGTGCTGGCGCCCGACGTGGTGGTGGCGCACCTGAGCTTCGCCACCGATGCCGACCTCGATGCGGTGGCCGCCACCGGCACCCGGTACGCGCACACGCCGACCATCTACCCGCGCCGCGGCTGGTACCCGCGCTTCGCCGAGATCGTCGGGCGCGGCATTCCGACCGGCTTCGCCACCGACTGGATGCAGAACGACCCGTTCGAGATGATGCGCAACGCCGTCAACGCGCTGCGCCTGGCGGCCGGCGACGCCGCCGCGATGAGCTGCCGCGACGCGCTGTGGTACGCCACCGTCGGCGCGGCGCGGATCATGGGACTCGAGGACGACATCGGCTCGCTCGCGCCCGGCAAGAAGGCGGACCTCGTGCTGATCGACCTCGACCGCCCGCACCTGCAGCCTTTCTACGGCGACTACGCGGCGCTGGTCTTCTATGCCCGCGCGACGACGTGGCGGCGAGCGTGATCGACGGGCGTGTCGTGATGGAGGACCGGCGCGTCGTCACCGTCGACGAGGGCGAGATCCACCGGGCGATGTGCCGCCACACGCCTAGCTGGCAGCGGCGGCTGGTCGAGCTCGGCGCGTTACGCGGCTAGCGGCGAACCGGCCTGCTCAGGTGCCGGCCACGTACGGGTTGCTGCGCCGCTCGCGGCCGAAGGTGCTCTCCGGGCCGTGGCCGGGAATGAACACGGTGTCGTCGCCGAGCGGCCACAGCCGGCTGCGGATGCTGTCGATCAGCGTGTCGTGGTCGCCGCCCGGGAAGTCGGTGCGGCCGATGCTGCCGGCAAACAGCACGTCGCCGACAAAGGCACGCTTCGTCCCGGCGTCGTGGAACACGACGTGCCCCGGCGTGTGGCCCGGCGTGTGGCGCACTGCGAGCGTCACCTGGCCGACCTCGACCGTGTCGCCGTCGGCCAGCCAGCGCGTCGGCGTGAACGGCTCGGCGGGCGGCATGCCGAACATGCGCGCCTGCTGCGGCATGCCATCGATCCAGAACTGGTCGCCCGGATGCGGCCCGACGATCGGCACGCCGAGCAGGCGCGCCAGCGTGCCGGTGCCGCCCGCGTGGTCGATGTGCGCGTGGGTGAGCAGGATCTGCCGGATCGTCACGCCGTGCCGCTTTGCGGCAGCCGTGATGCGGTCGAGTTCGCCGCCCGGATCGACCACCGCCGCCTCCAGCGTGCGGTCGCACCACAGCAGCGAGCAGTTCTGCTGGAACGGCGTGACGGGAATGGTCTCGTAGCGAAGCAATTCAGTTCCTCCTCGGCGCCGGCGCCGGTTCAGCGGTGGCCGCGGGCGATGCGCGGCCGGCGACGAACATCCAGGCCACCGCCGCCGTCTGCAACGCCAGCAGCAGGGCGAAGGTGGCGCGGTAGGCCGCGTCGGCATTCCACCCCGCCGTGCGCAGCGCGTCCACTGCGATGCCCATGCCCCACTGCAGGCCGAAGGCGCCGACGAACGCGGCGAGGTTCAGCGCGGTGTTGGCGCGACCCGACAGCGCCAGCGGCAGCGAGCGGGTCAGGATCGTGTAGGAGATGTTGCTGGTCGGATAGACGAAGGCGAGCAGCGCCCACAGCCAGCCCTGGCCGTGGCCGCCGAGAAGGTTGATGGCGGCGAAAACGATCACGAAGGCGACGGCGATCACGTCGAGGATCTTCGCCTCGCCGAAGCCGCGGCGGATCAGCGGCGTGGTCATGAAGCCCATGAACAGGCAGCCGGCAATCATCGCCGCGTTCAGCCACGTCAGCTGCTGCGCGATCTGCGTCCGGCCGAAGCCCTCCACCTCGGACATCCAGCGCGACACCCACAGGCCCTGCACGGCCATGAAGCCGCCGATGCTCAACGTCACCATCGGCGCGTAGCGCCAGAACTGCCGGCTGGTCATCACCTGCCCGACCCCGGCCAGTTGCTCGGCGAGACCTGCGCCGTGCACGGGGCCGCCCTTCCGAGGGTCCGGCACCACCAACCAGATCAGCGCCGAGACGGCGACCGTCAGCGCCGCCAGCCCCAGCATGACGTCGCGCCAGCCGGTCAGGTCCATCGCCAGTTCCAGCGGCTGCGCGGCGACCACGGCGCCGAGGCCGCCGGCCGACATGATCCAGCCGACCAGCGAGGCCTGGCGCTCGGCAGGAAACGACTGGTTGAACGCCTTGAATGCCGCCATCAGGCACGCCGAGACGCCCAGCCCGATCAGCGCCCGGCCCCAGGCCAGCCCGGCGAGGTCGCCGGCCAGCGCGAAGACGACGGCGCCCGCGGCAGCCGCGAGCAGCAGGATCGACTCGACCCGCCGCGGCCCGAAGCGGTCGAGCAGGATGCCGAGCGGGATCTGCGCTGCGGCGAAGGTGACGAAGTAGGTGCTGGTCAGCAGCCCGAGCGCGTGGTCGGGCAGCGACATGTCCTTCGCCAGCACCGGACCGATGACCGCGTTGGAGGTGCGGAACAGGTACGACAGCAGGTAGCCCGCGGCGAAGGGCAGGAAAAGGCGCAGCCACAGTGCCCGCGGCGGTAGGGAGGTCAAGGCGACTCCGAAGTGACGCCCGAATTTAGCGGTTTTGGCCCGTGCCCCTGCTGCCCGCCGCGCCTGGGCGCGGAGGCGGACGGCATCGCTACTTCCAGCGCTCGCGCATCCGCGCGGCGATGTCCACTGCGCTGCCGGCGGGCCGCGCGCCGGCGGTCGCATCGGTTGCCGAGGCGGCCGGCCAGGCCCGCGATTCGAACAGCGCGGCGAGCTTCGGCGGGATGAAGCGGGTGCGCGAACCGTAGACGTGGCGGTCGCCGCCGGCGGCCTGCTGGTGCACGTAGAAGCGCTGCGGCACCATCAGCTGCAGGTGATCCTTGGCGCGCGTCATCGCCACGTACAGCAGGCGGCGCTCCTCCTCGATCTCGGCCGGCGTGCCGGTGGCCATGTCGGACGGAATGCAGCCGTCGACCGCGTTCAGGACGTACACCGCGCCCCACTCCTGCCCCTTGGCCGAGTGGATCGTCGACAGCGTCAGGTAGTCCTCGTCGAGCAGCGGCGCACCGGCCTCGTCGCTGGTTGCATCCGGCGGGTCGAGCGTCAGCTCGGTGAGGAAGCGTTCGCGCGACGCATAGGTGCCGGCGATCGCCTCCAGTGCCGCGAGGTCCGCCAGGCGCGCCTGCGCGTTCTCGTGCAGGCGTGCCATCTGCGGCTCGTACCAGCGGCGTATCTGCGACAGCTCCGCCGGCCAGCCGTGGCGCCGCTCTCGCAGCGCGCGGAACAGCGCGGCGAGCGCCAGCCAGTCGACGGCGCAGGCCGCCGGCGGCGCGAAGGCGGCGAAGGCATCCGCCGGCTCGGCCGCGGCGGCGATCGCATCGAGCGCCCGCGACGCCGTCTTCGGCCCGACGCCCGGCAGCAGCAGCAGCACGCGGAAGCCGGCCACGCGGTCGCGCGGGTTCTCCGACCAACGCAGGCAGGCCAGCAGGTCCTTGACGTGCGCCGCCTCGAGGAACTTCAGCCCGCCGAACTTCACGAACGGCACGTTGCGCCGGCCGAGTTCGAGCTCCAGCTGCAGGCTGTGGTGCGAGGCGCGGAACAGCACCGCCTGCGCGCGCAAGGCGAGGCCCTCCTCGCGGCGCGCCAGCACCTCGTCGGCCACGCAGCGTGCCTGCGCCGCCTCGTCGGCGACCGACACCAGCAGCGGCCGCGCCGACGAGGCGCGCTGCGAGAACAGGTTCTTGCCGAAGCGCTCGGCGGCCAGGCCGATCACCGCGTTCGACGCGTCGAGGATCGGCTGCGTCGAGCGGTAGTTCTGCTCCAGCGTGACGACGGCGGCCGGCGGGTCGAAGTGGCGCGGGAAGTCGAGGATGTTGCGCACGGTGGCGCCGCGGAACGAGTAGATCGCCTGCGCGTCGTCGCCGACCACCGTCAGCCCTCGCCCGTCCGGCTTCAGCGCCAGCAGCACCGAGGCCTGCAGCCGGTTGGTGTCCTGGTATTCGTCGACCAGCACGTGGCGGAAGCGCGCACCGATCTCGGTGGACAGCGCCGGCTCCGCCATCATCGCCGCCCAGTACGCGAGCAGGTCGTCGTAGTCGAGCACGCCCTGCCGCTGCTTGGCCTCGACGTAGGCGGCGAACAGCCGCTTCAGCTCGCCTTCCCAGGCGGCGCACCAGGGGAAGCCCTCGGCCAGCACCGTCGACAGCGGCTGCTCGGTGTTGACGGTCTTCGAGTAGATCGCCAGGCAGGTCCCCTTCAGCGGGAAGCGCTTCTCGGCCGAGGAGAACGCCAGTTCGTGACGGACCAGGTTCATCAGGTCGGCCGAGTCCTCGCGGTCGTGGATCGTGAACTGCGGGCTCAGTCCGACGCGCGGCGCGTACTCGCGCAGCAGGCGCGCGCCGATCGAGTGGAAGGTGCCCGCCCACAGCAGCGACGGCGCGGCCTGCATCGAGCGGGCGCGCGCCATCGCCGCGACGATGCGCTCGACCCGCCGCGTCATCTCCGCCGCGGCACGGCGCGAGAAGGTGAGCAGCAGCATCTCGCGCGGATCGGCGCCGCGCGCGATCAGCGCCGCCACGCGGTGCGCCAGCGTGCTGGTCTTGCCGGAGCCGGCGCCGGCGATGACCAGCAGCGGACCGGGCCGCTCCTCGCCCGCCCCGTGCTCGGCGGCAGCGCGCTGCCGCGGGTTGAGCCGGTCCAGGAAGCCGAGGTCGGCGGCTCGGTCGATCGGCTCGGCGAAGGCGTTCATCGCTGCGCTGCGCTCATGGCGAGGCCATCAGCGGCCGTAGGTCTTGAAGTCCGGCGTCATCGACGCCAGCCCTGCCGGCCGGCCGGCGCTGAAGGTCTTGGGATCGAAGAACACCGTGCGGCAGCCGCGGCAGCAGAACAGGTCGGTCTGCCGCAGCATGCCGCTCGGCACCCGCACGACCACCTGCTCGAACTCGGTCGAGCCGCAGCAGCGGCAGGTGAAGCTCGCGGTCATACTGGATGAATATACAGCACTCGGCGCGCCGATGCGCCGCCGACCCGGGCGTCGCGGCCGACCGCGGCGGCGGTCAGCGCAGCTCGTTCTTGACGATTGCGCCGCCGCGCACGATCGCGCTCAGGTGCCGTCCGTTGGCGGCGAGCAGCCCGATGTCCTTCAGCGGGTCGCCGTCGACGACGATCAGGTCGGCGTGCGCCCCCGGCGCGATGCAGCCGACCTGCCCGTCCATCATCATCATCTCGGCCGCCACCGAGGTCGCCTGGCGCAGCAGTTCTAGCGGCGTGAAGACCTCGCTGCGGATGGTGAACTCGCGGCACTGCTGCGTGTAGGTGCTGCCCAGCAGGTCGGTGCCGTAGCAGACCTTCACGCCGGCGCGACGCATGCTATCCAGCCCGGCGATCGCCGACTTGAACACCGTCTCGACCTTCTGCTGGCTCTGCGGCGGGAAACCCATCTGCCGGCCCATCTCGACCAGGGCGAAGATGACCGACATCGTCGGCGTGATGTACGCGCCGCGCCCGGCGACGAAGCGCGCCGTCTCGTCGTCGATCAGCGTGCCGTGCTCGATGCTGCGCACGCCGAACTCGACGCTGCGCCGCACGGCGCTCGCCGGATGGCAGTGCGAGGCAACGTAGGTGCGCCGCTGCGCGCACTCTTCGACGATGGCGCGGATCTCGTCTTCGCGATACTGGTTCATCCAGATCGGGTCGGTCGGCGAGGCGACGCCGCCGGAGCCCATGATCTTGATGCAGTGCGCGCCCTGCCGCAGCTCCTCGCGCGCGGCGCGGATGCAGGCATCCACCCCGTCGGCAAGCACCGCGAAGGTGTTGAACAGCGGCGCGTCGCCGCAGGCACACAGCGCCTGGTAGCGCGGCCGTTCCTCGACCTGGCGGATGTCGCCGTGGCCGCCGGTCATCGACAGGATCTTGCCCGAGTACAGGTAGCGCGGGCCGTCGATCAGGCCGTCGGCCAGCGCCCGGTACAGCGAATAGTTGCCGCCGCCGACGTCGCGCACGGTGGTGAAGCCGCAAGACAGCGCGTGCCTGAGCATGCGCACCGCGTGCGCGGTGCGGTACGCCTCGCCGAGCGCCTCCACCTTCTGCACCACGACGTCGCTGGCGAAGGCGTGCACGTGCGCGTCGATCAGCCCCGGCATCAGCGTCCGCCCGCCGACGTCGATCACCTGCGCCGACGGCGCGGCGAGCGGCTGCGCGGAGATCTCCCGGATCAACCCGTCGGCCACCAGCACCGACATCCCTTCCGCGCACTCGGCACTGGTGCCGTCGAAGATCCGCGCGTTGCGGAACAGCAATTGGGGCATCGATGCGCTCATGGCCGGCGATCTCCTCCGGGCCGGCCGCCGGCGGCGCCGATCAAGCGGCCGCCGCCCGGTCGAGCGCCGGATAGTCCGTATAGCCCCCGGCGCCGCCGCCGTACAGCGTCTTCTTGTCGAACGCCGCCAGCGGCTTGTCCTCGCGCAGGCGACGCACGAGGTCGGGGTTGCCGATGAACGGCCTGCCGAAGGAGACGAGGTCGGCGGCGCCGCCGGCGACGATGTCCATCGCCGTCTGCCGCTGGTAGCCGTTGTTCACCATCCACGATCCGCTGAACCGGCGGCGCAGCGCCGCGTAGTCGAACGGCGCGAAGTCGCGCGGCCCGCCGGTGGAGCCTTCGACCACTTCGACAAAGGCCAGCTTCAGCGGTGCCAGCTGCGCCACCGCGTGCTCGTACAGCGCCTGCGGATCGCTGTCCTGCCCGGCGTCGTTGGCCGGCGTCACCGGCGACAGGCGCAGGCCGGTGCGGCCACCGCCGATCTCGGCGACCACCGCCTGCATCACCTCGACCAGCAGGCGGGTGCGGTTCTCGACCGGTCCGCCGTAGGCGTCGCTGCGGTCGTTGATGCTGTCGCGCAGGAACTGCTCGATCAGGTAGCCGTTGGCGCCGTGCACCTCGACGCCATCGAAGCCGGCGTCCATCGCGCAGCGCGCCGCGTGGCGGTAGCTGGCCACCACCGCCGGCATCTCGTCGGTGCGCAGCGGGCGCGGAGCGGAGACGGGCACCCAGCCCTCGGCGGTCAGCGTCCTCGTCTCCGCCCGCCGGCCGGTGGACGACACCGGAGGCTGGCCGTCGGGCTGCAGCGAGACGTGCGAGATCCGCCCGACGTGCCACAACTGCGCGACGATGCGCCCGCCGTCCGCATGCACGGCGTCGGTCACGCGCCGCCAACCGGCCACCTGCGCGGCGGTGTGGATTCCCGGCGTGTCGAGGTAGCCCTGCCCCTCGGCACAGACCTGCGTCGCCTCCGAGACGATCAGCCCGGCGGAAGCGCGCTGGCGGTAGTACTCGACGGCCAGCGCCGACGGCACCTGCCCCGCAGCCGCGCGGTTGCGGGTCAGCGGCGCCATGACGATGCGGTTGGCGAGATCGATGTCGCCGATGCGGATCGGATCGAAGAGCGTTGGCATGAGGCTTCCGTGTCGGTGCGGCCGGCTAGCGAAGATGGCGGCCGAAGAAGTCCATCGTCCGCTTCCACGCGATCTCCGCCGCCTGCGGGTCGTACTTCAGGAACGGCAGGTTCTTCGAGTCGGCGGTCTCGTTGGCGAAGGCGTGCTTGCAGTCGTAGCGGAAGAACTCGTGGCCGACGCCGGCGGCGCGCAGCTTGCCTTCGAGCGTGTCGACGCCCGAGATCGCGAAGGCGGCGTCGTCGGTTGCCCAGTGGCCCATCAGCGGCACCTTGATCTTCGCCGCGTCGACGAACTCCAGCGGCGGATAGCCGTACCAGGTGCAGGCCGCATCGAGCTCCGGCACGTGGCAGGCGGCAAGCAGCGTCAGCGCGCCACCCATGCAGAAGCCGGTGACGCCGACTTTGCGGCTGCCGGAGGCCTTCAGGTACTGCACCGCGCCGCGCACGTCCTGGCCGGCGGCATCGCCGAAGTTCAACCCCTTCATCAGGTGCTCGGCCTCGTGCGCCTCGAGCGCGACTTGGCCGCGATACAGGTCGGGCACCAGCGCCCGGTAGCCGGCGGCGGCCAGCCTGTCAGCGACGCCGCGGATCTGGTCGTTCAGGCCCCACCATTCCTGGATCACCACGATGCCCGGCGCACCCGCCGCTGCCGCCGGCTCGGCGAGGTAACCGTCGACGCTCTGGCCGTCTGGCCGCTGGTAGCTGATCGTCTTGCTCATGTTCTCCTCCGGAATTGTCCGTTCGATGGCGCTGTGGTGCGCGCGGACCCGAATCGTATCCGCGCCTGCGCTGCCCGTGCGCCGATCGTCGCGCAAGCGGGTGACATGCCGCTCAGCCGGCGCCGAAGCGCAGCGGCCTCGGCGGCGAGCGCCGCGCGGCGACGTCGATGCGCTCGAACTCGGCGATCACCTGCGCACCGAGCAGCAGCAGCGTCGAGGCCAGCTCGAGGCTGAGCAGGACGATGATGGCGGTGGTCAGCGAGCCGTAGACGGTGCCGATCTGCGACAGCGTGGCGAAGTACCACACCAGCAGGTGCCGCGTCAGCTCCCACAGCACGCTCGCCGTGACGGCACCGATCAGTGCGTGGGATAGCCGCAGCCGGCCGACCGGCATCACCATGTAGATCGAGGTGATGACGAAGATCTCGCCGGCCACGCCGAGCAGGTACAGGGCCACGCCGGAGGCGCCGTCGAGCGACCAGCTGCGGCCGAGGAACTCGACCTCCTCCTGCCCCATCGACTGCAGCGTGCCTGCCACCAGGGTGGCCAGCAGCAGCCCGAAGCCGAGCGACAGGATGTAGCAGTAGGGGATCACCGCCGAGACCAGGAAGTGGCGGCGGCGGACGGCGACGCGATGGTGGAAGATCACCGACATCGCGTTCTCCAGCACCGTGAAGGCGAGCGAGCTGAAGAACAGCATGGTCGCCAGCAGCACCCAGCTGACCACGTCTCGGTGCTCGAGGAAGTTGCCGAGTTCGGTCACGATCACCTTCGACTGGCCGGGCACCAGCCACTCGAGGTAGCGGCCGAGCGTGTCGAGCAGCTGCGCCGGCTCGATCACGTGCGACAGCGCGATCACCGTCAGGATCAGCAGCGGCACGATCGACAGCAGCGCGTAGTACGCCACCGCGCCGGCGAGCAGCAGCCCCTGGTTGGCGCGGAAGGCGCGCAGG
>JBHJND010000538.1:0-4814 GCA_048497655.1 Caballeronia novacaledonica | reverse complement strand
GAACGACGAGTAGCCGGTGCCGAAGTCGTCGACGGCGATCTCCACGCCGCGCTCGCGCAACCGTGCCAGCGTCGCCACCGCATCCGGGCCGGCGTCGAACAGCAGCGACTCGGTGACTTCGAGCTCGAGGTAGTTCGGCGGCGTGGTCGAACTGGCCAGCGCCGCCTCGACGGTGGCAGCGAACGCCGAGTTGCGCAGCTGCAGCGCCGACACGTTGACCGACACCCGCGGGATGACGACGCCGGCCTCGACCCAGCGGCGGTGCTGCTGGCAGGCCTCGCGCAGCACCCAGGAGCCGATCGCCTCGATCAGGCCGCTGTCCTCTGCGTGGTCGATGAAGGATTCCGGGATCAGCAGGCCGCGATGCGGGTGCTGCCAGCGCAGCAGTGCCTCCACCGCGCAGACCTCGCCGGTGGCCAGATCGATCTGCGGCTGATAGTGCAGCCGGAACTCGTCGCGCTTGAGCGCCTCGCGCAGCTCGCGGTCGATGGTGACGCGGGCCGAGGCGTCGGCGTTCATCCGTTCCTCGAAGTAGGCGTGGCGGCCGCGGCCGCGGTCCTTGGCGAGGTAAAGCGCCGTGTCGGCCTTCTTCAGCAGGTCGGCCCCGCTGTCGCCGTCCTTGGGGAAGATCGAGATGCCGATGCTGGCGCCGGCGTAGATCACGTTGTTGTCGATCTCGAACGGCTCGTTCAGCGCCTTGATCAGCGTGCGCGCCACGGTGCCGGCGTCGCGGGCGTCCTTCAGCCGGGTCAGCACCACCGTGAACTCGTCGCCGCCGAGCCGGGCGACGATGTCGATGTCGCGCACCGCACGGCGGATGCGCGCCGCGGCGTGCCGCAGCAGGACGTCGCCGGCGGCGTGGCCGAGTGTGTCGTTGGTGCGCTTGAAGCGGTCCAGATCGATGTACAGCACCGCCAGCACGCTGTTGTCGCTGCGCGCGTGGGTCACCTGCTGGGCCAGCATGTCCATCAGGTAGTGGCGGTTCGGCAGGCCGGTCAGGCTGTCGAAGTGGGCCTGGTCGTGCAGTTGCCTGTCGCGCGCCACCGACGACAGCGCCACGGCCAGCCGGTCGATCACGCCGGCCAACGCCAGCGCCTGCTCGTTCGACAGCGACGTCTTCTGGTTGTGGCCGAGGACGACCACGCCCCAGACCTTGCCGGCGCGGGCAATCGGCAGCAGGTACAGGAACTTGGCGCCGTGCTCGTGCAGCATCGAACGATAGGGGCCGGGCAGCCGGATCGAATGCGACCACTTGCGCAGGCTGGCGTCGGCGCCGGCCAGGTCGAGCGCGCGCGGCAGCTCGTCGCGCAGCGTGGTGCCGTCGTCGGCGCGCAGGTACACCTTGGTGCAGCCGGGCGAGTCCGCCTCGAGCAGACCGAGGCTGACCACCTTGATGCGCGAGATCTCGTGGATGCAGTCGAGCGCGATCTCCGCCACCTGCCGGATGTCGACCGTGGTGAGGATCGTGCGGTCGATCTCGGCGAACGCCGACAGGGTGCGGAAGTGCAGGCCGAGCTGGGCGGTCATCGAATTGAACGACTCGGCCATCTGCCCGAACTCGTCGCGGTCGAGCACCGGCACCGGTGAGCCGAAGTCGCGGGCGGCGACGCGCCGCATGCCGTCGAGCACGGCGTGCACCGGCACCATGATGCGGCGGACCTCGATCACGCTCAGCAGCAGCACCAGCGCCACCGACAGGATGGCGATCGGCAGGAAGGTCTTGCGGAAGGTGAGGGTCGGGTCGAGCAGCTGCGATTCGGGCGTGGCAGCGGCGATCACCAGGTCGGGGCCCGCGAAATGCGCGCTGGTGTCGATCACCGCGCCGCCGGCGCGCATCGCCGTCTGGTCGGTCGTGAACTGCGCCAGTCGCTCTTCGGGCAGCGACGTCGCGGTGAGCCGCAGCAGCGCCTCGTCCGGCATCGGGCCGGAACAGAAAAGGCGCGCGCCGGCAGGCGTCGTGGCGCAGAAGCGCGTGCCCGGCGCCTCGCCGGCCGGTGCCTCCCACAGGAAAGCCGGCGACAGCGTCACGGCGATCATGCCGACCTGATCGGCCTCGGTCGCCGTGTAGGCGAGGCCGGCCGCCAATCCCTGGTTCGATTGCCAGGTCAGCAGCGCCGAGCGGCCCTGCCGGTCCCTGGCGACGTCCTCCTGCAGGCTGAGCGGTTGTGACAGCGGCGGCGCCGCGCCGCCCTTCGCCACCAGCCGTCCCCTGCGGTCGAACACGACGAAGCCGTCCAGTTCATTGCCGATCCGCGCCGAGAGACTGGCGGCGGGCGAGCTGCTCGTTGCCGCTACCGCGAGCAGCGACTCGGCCCATCGCATGCGGTCGAAGACAGCGCTGCCATAGACATGCGCCGACCGCATGAGGGTGGTGTCGTGCTCCTCCCGCATCACGTCGGCGACCTGCGAGAACGACAGGCCGGCCATCAGGGCGACGGGTGCCAGCGCCGTCACCACGAACATGACCAGCAGGCGGCGACCGACGCCGTTGGCCAGGTGTCGCGGCCGCCAGCGCATCGTGCCGCTACCTCTCGCCGTCGCCGCCTCTGAGTCGGCCTCGTTCCCCGGCGGCGTGTCCGCAGGCGGTCTTCGCAGCGCCTCGCCGTCGTCGTCGGTCGGCTCGCCGGCCGCGGCCGGCATCCTGGCTACCTGCCCGCTCTCCAGCGGGCCAAGCGTGGGACTCAGCGGCTGGGAGCCGGAAGCGCGGGCGTCGAATGCCATGGGCAACTGGGCTCGGGTCGCAAGCCGGGGATCCCGTCCGTGGTGGGCACCGCCGAGGGCGGAAGGACGGTCGTCAAGGTCGATCGGCCATTCCCGCGCCAAGTTGGCACATGCCGAGCATCCTATACCGCATAAGTGGTATCGGTACGGTATGCCGGTGCCGATGGTCCGGGTCGGCAAGCCGTTAATCGGCGCATCGAGCCGCCATCGGGAAGTGCGCATATGCGGCAAGAGCGAGCGCACACTGTCGGTTCTGGCCTCATATTCAGGTGCCATGATCGGCAGCGATGCTCATGCTGGTGGCACCGGGCGCGCTGCAGGCCGCGTGCCCGTCTGCCGGCAAGGTGCTGGAGGTCGCCGCAGCAGCCTTGGGCGCGGTTATCCCGTGATCACGTGGTGCGGCGAGCCGATGACTACGCGAAAGACGGTAGCGGAGGACGGATCGACGTCGATCCGGATCCACTCCATCAAGGGGTGGCCGAAGGCCTGAACCCGGCGCAGGTTCGGCACCGCGGGCGAAGCTCCGGCAAGCGGCCAGTCGACCAGGAACAGGTGGCCGTCGCCGTGCAGCAGCAGCACGGGCCGGCCGAATTCGGCGGCCAGCCGCCCCAGCGCGTCGATGATGGCCTCGAAACCGGCGCGCTGCGGATCTCCCGGCGGCAGCTCGAACCGGGGGTTGGCCTGCATCAGGACGACCACGCCGATCGCACCGTCGGTGCGCGCCCGGGCGAACGCGGCCTCCAGCCAGGCGATGTTGGCGTCCTCGCGCTGCCCGAACGCGGCCAGTCGCTGCTCGCGCAGGGCGGTGCTCTCCTTCGCCGGCGGAGCAGACCAGGGCTCGAGGGCATTGTTGCTGCCGGTCACGTGCAGCGTGACGAACGCCACGCCGCCGTGGGTGAACCGCGCGTTCTCGGGAAAGCCTGCCTGCGACTGCAACGCAAGGGGCGCCCGCCCCATCGAACGGCCGGGATCCGGATAGGCGAAACGGCGCAGCGCGTCCAGTCGCTCGAGCGGCGGGTAGCCGCCGGCGCCCGCGCGATGGCAATCGGTCCAGTCGTTGTCACCCGGCGTGTAGACGAGGGCGGTCCGCACGGTCTGCAACTGCTCCAGACGGCGGCGCAGCAGTGCGTCGCTGCACGGCTCGTCGCTGCCCTTCAGGTCGCCGGCGTGCAGCACGAAGCGGATCGACGGCTGGTCGCCGATCTGCTGCAGCATCCGCTCGAAGCGTGGCTCGGCGGCGGCGCTGTAGGGCACGTCGCCCACCAGCGCGAACGAGAACGACCCCGCCGCCGGCGCCGCCGTGCGCTGGGCGCAGCCGGCCAGCAGCAGCAGGGAGGCAGCAAGGATTGCGCGCAACATGTTGCCGAGGTAGTCCGGTCGATGAAGCTAGCAGAAGCGGCGCGTGCCGCCTCGCGCTGCCTACAATGGCCGCCCGCTGACGAAGCACGCCGGAGGCTCAGCATGCACCGCGACTCGCACATCCTGCACCGCCAGCTGCGCGGCCGCTATCCGCTGGCAGCCCGCGCTGACGGCTGCTTCATCGAGGACGCCGAAGGCCGGCGCTATCTCGACGCCTCCGGCGGCGCGGCGGTCTCCTGCCTCGGCCACGGCCATCCGGACGTGCTGGCCGCGATGCACGAGCAGCTCGACCGCATCGCCTATGCGCACACCAGCTTCTTCTCGACCCCGGTGGCCGAGGAACTGGCCGACGCGCTGGTGGCCGACGCGCCGGCCGGCATCTCGCACGTTTACCTCGTCTCCGGCGGCTCGGAGGCGATGGAGGCGGCGCTGAAGCTGGCGCGGCAGTACTTCGTCGAGAGCGGCCAGCCGCAGCGCTCGAAGTTCATCGCCCGCCGCAACAGCTACCACGGCAATACGCTCGGCGCGCTGGCGGTCGGCGGCAACGCCTGGCGGCGGCAGCAGTTCGCGCCGCTGCTGATCGACGTCGAGCACGTGGCGCCGCCCTACGCCTACCGCGACCGCCGCCCGGACGAGAGCGAGGCGCAGTACGGCGCGCGGCTGGTGGCCGAGATCGAGCAGGCGATCGAGCGGGTGGGCGGCGAGCAGGTCATCGCCTTCGTCGCCGAGACGGT
>JBHJND010000537.1:0-1662 GCA_048497655.1 Caballeronia novacaledonica | reverse complement strand
ACCAGCGCCAGCGCCATGTTCATGCCCAGGCCCATCAGGCCCAGCATGCCGACGCAGAAGATGACGAAGGCCAGCGCTTCGTTGCTCATGGCCTCACTCGAAGTCCGTCGCGTGGCCGAGATGCAGCGGCGTGCGCCGGATCAGCTCCACCAGCGCCATCAGACCGATCGCCGCCGAGGACAGCAGCGCCGGCAGCGGCAGCAGCGCGGTCGGGTAGCCGAGCACCACCGAGCGGCTGTCCAGCCCGACCACGAACTGCTGCCAGGCGCCGCGGGCCACCAGCACGCAGGCCAGCAGCACCAGCAGGCGGATCAGCGCGGTCATCGCCGCGAAGGCGCGCGGCCGGCTGCGCAGCGGCAGCAGCAGGCTGGTGAAGGCCATGTGCTCTCCGGCCGGATAGGCGGCGGTGGCACCGATGAAGACCATCCAGACGAACAGCAGCCGCGACAGCTCCTCGGCTGCCGCGATGCCCTCGCCGAAGCCGTAGCGCAGCACGACGTTGACGAACACCAGCGACGCCATCACCGCCAGGCACAGCGCCATCGCCGCCTGCGCGGTGTGCTGCAGCCAGCGATTCATGCGGCGACCTCCTGCCGCAGCCAGGCGCTGACCTCGCGCTGCAGTTGCGGCAGCGGCGCCAGCGCGTCGACGCGCAGAACTCCCGGCTCGCCCAGCGGCGGCTCGAGTGTGGCGAACTGGCTGTCGACCAGCGTCGGCGAGAAGAAGTGCGAGTCGCGCCGCGCCTCGATGCGCTCGCGCGCCGCGGCCGGCTCGATCTCCATGTAGACGAAGCGCAGGCCGGGCGCCGCCGCGCGCAGCCGCTCGCGGTAGGCGCGCTTCAGCGCCGAGCAGGTGAGCACCGCGCCGCTCGGCCGCGCGCGCAGTTCGGCGGCCAGCGAGTCCAGCCAGCCCCGTCGGTCGTCATCGGACAGCGCGATGCCCTGCTCCATCTTCTGCAGGTTGGCGGCGCTGTGGTGCTCGTCGCCCTCGATCAGAGCCGCGCCCTCGGCGCGCGCCAGCGCCGCGCCGAGGCTCGACTTGCCGCAGCCGGCCACGCCCATCACGACCACCGAGTGCTCCATGCCTGGGTAGCGCTGTCCAGAACTGTTCGTCGACAACGGCTGCGGCGATCCCTGCGCGATCCGCCGTGCAATCTCGCCGGATCGCCCTGCCGCCCGCTTGCCGCAACCTTTGGGATAGCGCTATCCTGAACGCCTCGCGCCCGCCTGTCAACCGCTTCCTGCCGCCGTCGATGCCGTTCCCTGCCCGCCGCTCCCGTGCCACCGGCCGCGTGACGCTGGCCGATGTCGCCCGCGCCGCCGAGGTCAGCGCCATCACCGCCTCGCGCGCGCTCAGCGGCAAGCGGGCGGTCGATGCGGCGCTGGTCGAGCGGGTGCGCCGCGCGGCGCGCAAGCTGGGCTACCTGCCCGACCCCGCCGCCCGCGCGCTTGCCTCGCAGCGCAGCACCCACGTGGCGCTGCTGCTGCCGATGCTGTCGAACGCGCTGTTCGTCGACCTGCTCGAGGCGGCGCAGAGCCAGCTTCGCGCCGCCGGCTTCCAGACCCTGATCGGCATCACCCACTACGACACCCGCGAGGAAGAGCAGCTGCTGCGCGAGCAGCTGATGCACCGGCCGGCCGGGTTGCTGGTCACCGGGCTGCC
>JBHJND010000536.1:0-5462 GCA_048497655.1 Caballeronia novacaledonica | reverse complement strand
GCAGATCGCCGCACCGCTGCTCGACGACGTCACTTCGGCAAGCAACCTCGGGCTGCTGCTCGGCGCCTTCGTCACCGCCGGCTGGCGCGGCACCGCCTGCCCGGTGCTGCGGGTGACGCGGCCGCAGTGGCTGGCGGCAATCGTCGCCGGGTTCGTGCTCGGCTACAGCTCGCGGCTCGCCTTCGGCTGCAACGTCGGCGCCTACTTCTCCGGCATCAGCACCGGCAGCCTGCACGGCTGGGTGTGGTTCGCGGCGGCCTTCGCCGGCTCGATCCTCGGCGTGCGGCTGCGCGCCAGGCTGGGGTTCAGCGGATGAACGCGCAGACGCCTCGCGCCGCGCCGGCGGTAGCCATGGCGGCCGTGTTCTGGGCGCTGCTGATCGCCTTCGTCGTCTTCGACTGGACCCGCGCGCCGCAGCGCAACCGCTTCGACGAGCCGCCGCCATTCGCCATCGGCAGCGGCCCGGTCAGCGGCGCCGGCCACTGCGCGGCGGCACCTGCTCCGGCGAAGCGCTGACGCTACTTGCGGGTTGCCGTCTCGCGCGTCTGCTCGGCCTTGAGCACGCGCACCACCGCGTCGAGCTGCTCGGCCAGCGCCTCGAGCAGGTTGTCGACGGCGACGATGCCCGACAGGTGGCCGGCGTCGTCGAGCACCGGCAGGCGGCGCACGCCGTGCTCGCGCATGCGCGCCAGCGCGTCGAGGATGTCGTCGCCGTCGCGCACGGTAGCCAGCGGCGTGGTCATCACGTCGGCGGCGGTCAGCGCCGTCGGGTCGAGGCCGACGGCCACCGCCTCGACCACGATGTCGCGGTCGGTGACGATGCCGCGCGGGTTGTCGCGCTGGCCGAGGTCGTCGATCACCACCACGCTGCCGACGTGCTGCGCGCGCATGATCTGCGCGCATTCGGCGAGCGTGGTGGTCGGGGTGACGGTCACCACCTCGTGCGCGGCCAGGTCGCGCACGCTAACGGTACGGGCTCTCATGGCAGCCTCCTTGCAAGTCATGTTGCGCCGATGCCCGGCGCCGGCGCTGACCTGAATCAAGCGATCGGACGCGGCGGCGCGCGATTGCCGCCGCGCAGCGGCCTATTCGCCGTCGGCGAAGCGGATCACCCCGACGGGAGCCGGCGGCTCGCAAGGCTCGTCGTCGAAGGCGGTGTCGCCGCCGGCTTCGGCCACCCCGGTGGCCGCGAGGTCCCTGAAGCCGTACAGCGAGGCGTCCATCAGGTGCGACGGCACCACCCGCGACAGGCTGGCGAAGATCGTCTGCACGCGGCCCGGATGGCGGCGGTCCCACTCGGCCAGCATCTTCCCCACTTCCTGCCGCTGCAGGTTGTCCTGCGAGCCGCACAGGTTGCACGGGATGATCGGGAAGCGCTTGACCTGCGCGTAGCGGGCAAGGTCGGCTTCCCTGACGTACGCCAGCGGCCGGATGACGACGTGCCTGCCGTCGTCGGAAACCAGCTTCGGCGGCATGCCCTTGAGCCGGCCGCCGTGGAACAGGTTGAGGAAGAACGTGGCGACGATGTCGTCGCGGTGGTGGCCGAGCGCGATCTTGGTCGCGCCCAGCTCGCCGGCCACGCGGTACAGGATGCCGCGGCGCAGCCGCGAGCACAGCGAGCAGTAGGTCCTGCCCTCGGGGATCACCCGGGTGACGATCGAGTAGGTGTCCTGCGTCTCGATGCGGAACGGCACGCCTCGCGAGCGCAGGTACGACGGCAGCACGTCGCCCGGGAAGCCCGGCTGCTTCTGGTCGAGGTTGACGGCGACGATCTCGAAGTCGACCGGCGCCCGGCTCCTGAGCTTAAGCAGCAGGTCGAGCAGTCCGTGGCTGTCCTTGCCGCCCGACATGCACACCATCACCCGGTCGCCGGCCTCGATCATGTTGTAGTCGGCGATCGCCTGGCCGGCCAGGCGCACCAGGCGCTTCTCCAGCTTGTTCGCCTCGTGCGCCGCCTTCTGCGCCGCGCGTCCGGCGGGCTGCGGCAGCTCGGCGGGGGCGTTCATGCGGCGCCTTCCTTGAACCGGAAGACCTCGATGCCGACCGCCTCGACGTCCTCGTAGACGTCGGGCTTCTCGCTCGCCACCCGCACCGCCGCGACGCTCGGGTGCGCCAGCAGGGCGCGGGCGATGTCGTCGACCAGCGTCTCCTGCAGGTTGATGTGCCCCTGCTCGATGCGGCGGCGTATGGTCAGGCGGACGAAGTCGTAGTCGAGCACCTCGCTGATTCGGTCGTGCCGCGGCGTGCTCATCGCCAGCGGCACGAACACGTCGACGTTGATCACCAGCCGCTGACTGCCGGCGCGCTCGAAGTCGTGGATGCCGATGTTGGCGTCGAGCAGCACCTCGCGCAGGAAGATGCGCCGGCACTCGGCCAGCCGGGGGTCGAGCAGCCAGGTCACGGTTTCTCCGTCAGGAACATCACGTCGCGGTCGCTCGGCACCAGGTGCTGGCCGCCGTCGACCAGCAGCGTGGTGCCGGTGACCGCTCGCGCCCGGGTCGCGTAGGCCACCGCCTGCGCGACGTCTTCCGGCGTCGAGGAGCGGCCGAGCGGCGTCTTCGCATGCGCGGCGGCGAAGCCGGCGTCCGATTGCTCGCCCGACGGCAGCGTGATCCCCGGCGCCACCCCGATGACCCGCACGCGCGGCGCCAGCGCGCGGGCCAGCAGCACGGTCGCCTCCTTCAACGCCGCTTTGCTCAGCGTGTAGCTGAGGAAGTCCGGGTTCGGGTTGAACAGCTTCTGGTCGAGCAGGTTGACCACCACGCCGTCGGCGCCTTCCGGCAGCTGCGCGGCGAGGGCCTGCGCCAGCAGCACCGGCGCGGCGACGTTGACTGCCGTGACGCGCGCCAGCAGCTCGGCGCTGAAGCCGGCGGCATCGTCGTACTCGAACAGCGAGGCGTTGTTGACCACGCAGGCGAGCGGCCCCAGCGCCTTCGCGCAGCGCGCCGGCAGCGCACGGACCGCGGCCGTGTCGGCGAGCTCGCAGCCGAAGGCCGCGGCGCGGCGGCCAAGCGCCTCGATCGCACGCACCGTGGCGTCCGCCTCGGCGGCCGAGCGGCCGAAGTGCACGGCGACGTCCCAGCCGTCGCCGGCCAGCGCCAGCGCGATCGCCCGGCCGATGCGCTGCGCGCCGCCGGTGACCAGTGCCACGCCGGCACGTTGTCGATTCGCTTCCATGGGGCGGCAAAGTGTAGAACCGATTGCCGGACCGCCGACGCGCACCGGCATGGGTCTGCCGGTAGCATGCCGGCGCCCATGGACCCCGCCCGCCCGTCGATGCCGGCACCCTCGCCCGAGGCGATGGCGCACAGCGAGCGCCTGGCCGCGTCGATACGCGAGCAGATCGACGCAGCCCGCGGCTGGATCGGCTTCGACCGCTACATGGAACTGGCCCTGTACGCGCCGGGCCTCGGCTACTACGCGGCGGGCGCGCGCAAGTTCGGCGGCGGCGCGGCGGGAGGCGACTTCGTCACCGCGCCGGAGATCTCGCCGCTGTTCGCCCGCTCGCTCGCCGCCCAGCTCGCGCAGCTCTTCGAGCAGGTGCCCGCGCGGATCGTCGAGTTCGGCGCCGGCACCGGGCGGCTGGCGCGCGACCTGCTCTGGGCGCTCGACGCGCGCGGCGTGGCGGTCGAGGGCTACTCGATCGTCGAGCTGTCGGCCGACCTGCGCCAGCGGCAGCGGCAGCTGCTCGGCGATGCGCGCGTGCAGTGGCTGGAAGCGCCGCCGGAGGGCTTTGCCGGCGCGATCATCGCCAACGAAGTGCTCGACGTGATGCCGGTGCGGCTGTTCGTCCGCGAGGGCGGCGGCCTGTTCGAGCGCGGGGTGGCGCTGCGCGACGGCGCGCTGGTCTTCGCCGGCCGCGCCGCCGATGCCTCGCTCGGCGCGGCAGTCGCCGCCATCGAGGCCGAGACCGGCAGGCTGCCCGACGGCTACGGCTCGGAGCTCGGGCTCACGGCGCGCGGCTGGATGCGCTCGTCCGGGCGGTGGCTCTCGCGCGGCGCGCTGCTGGCGATCGACTACGGCTTTCCTTGCCGCGAGTACTACCACCCGCAGCGTCTGATGGGCACGCTGATGTGCCACTACCGCCACCACGCGCACGCCGACCCGCTGTGGCTGCCGGGCCTGAACGACATCACTGCCCACGTCGACTTCACCGCGATGGCGCAGGCGGCGCACGAAGGCGGCCTGCAGGTGCTCGGCTACACCTCGCAGGCGCATTTCCTGCTGAACTGCGGACTGCCGGACCTGTTGAAGAACGAACGCGCGCCGGCGGCAGCGAACGCCGCGCACCGGCTGATCTCCGAAGCGGAGATGGGCGAACTCGTCAAGGTGCTGGTGGTTGGCCGTGGCATCGAGGCGCCGTTGCTGGGCTTTGCCCGCGGCGACCGCACGCACACGCTTTAGGATCGCGCCATGCGCTGGCTGCTGACCATGTTCATCGCGCTCGCGGTGCTCACCGCGCTGCAGCCGTGGCTGCGCAGGCTGGGCATCGGGCGGCTGCCGGGCGACGTCAACTTCCGCATCGGCGGCCGCGAGTACTCGTTCCCGTTCGCCAGCACCGTGCTGATGACGGTGCTGATGTTCCTGATCGGCCGGCTTATCTGAGCTCGGCGGCGATCGCCTCGACACGCGCCTGGTGCACTGCCTGCGCGATCCGCTCGCCGTCGGGCCCGACGCGCGCTGCGATCGCGCCGGCGTCGACCGACCGCGCCGCCTGCAGCGCGTCGAGGATCCTTGCGCGCTGCGGGTACGGATCGTCCTGGTGGCCCGCCCGCCCGCGCGAGTCGGCCTCGCAGGCGTCGAGCACCTGCGCCAGCAGCGCCGGCCGCCGCAGCGCGTCGCACCGCTCGAGCAGCCGCAGCAGCGCCGCCGCGTCGAGTTCCAGCGCGCGATGGATGTGGCCGTGCTCGCGCGCGGCGACCACCGCGGCGTCGCGGCAGTCGTTCGGCACCCGCAGCCGCTCGCCGACCGCGCGCGCCAGCTCGACGCTGCGCTCCTCATGGCCGGGGTGGCGCGGCCATTCGTCCTTCGGCGTCGTGCCCTTGCCGAGATCGTGCAGCAGCGCCGCCCAGCGCGCCGGCAACTGCGCGCCGAGGCGCGCCGCCGCGTCGAGCACCAGCATCAGGTGCACGCCGGTGTCGATCTCCGGGTGACAGTCCGCCCGCTGCGGCACGCCCCACAGCCGGTCGACCTCGGGCAGCAGCCGCGCCAGCGCACCGCACTCGCGCAGCGCCTCGAACATCCGCGACGGCCGCTGCTCCATCAGCCCGCGCGCGAGTTCCTGCCAGACCCGCTCCGGCACCAGCGCGTCGACCTCGCCGGACTCGGCCATCGAGCGCATCAGCCGCATCGTTTCCTCGGCGATGCGGAAGCCGGGCAGGCGCGCGGCGAAGCGCGCCACGCGCAGGATGCGCACCGGGTCCTCGGCGAAGGCCGGCCCGGCGTGGCGCAGCACCTTCGCC
>JBHJND010000535.1:0-6081 GCA_048497655.1 Caballeronia novacaledonica | reverse complement strand
CTCGCTGGTCTCGCGCGAGGTGATTGCCGACTGCATCGAGACCTGTGTCAACGGCCAGTGGCTGGACGGCGTGATCGTCGTCGGCGGCTGCGACAAGAACATGCCGGGCGGGATGATGGCCATCGCCCGCTGCGACGTGCCAGCGATCTACGTCTACGGCGGCACCGTCAAGCCCGGCCGCTACAAGGGCAAGGACCTGACGATCGTCTCCGCCTTCGAGGCGGTCGGCGAGTTCACTGCCGGCCGGCTCGACGAAACCGACTTCAAGGAGATCGAGCGGCGCTGCATCCCCGGCTCGGGCTCCTGCGGCGGCATGTATACCGCCAACACGATGAGTTCCTCGTTCGAGGCGCTCGGCATGAGCCTGCTGTACTCCTCGACCCAGGCCAACCCCGACCAGGAGAAGGTCGACTCGACGGCGGAAGCCGCGCGGGTGCTGATCGAGGCGGTGAAGAACGACCTGCGTCCGTCGCGGATCATCACCCGCGAGTCGATCGAGAACGCGGTGAGCCTGATCATGGCGGTCGGCGGCTCGACCAACGCGGTGCTGCACTACCTGGCGATCGCCCACTCGGCCGGCATCGCGTGGACGATCGACGACTTCGAGCGAATCCGCCGCCGCGTGCCGGTGCTGTGCGACCTGAAGCCCTCCGGCAGGTACGTGGCGACCGACCTGCACGCCGCCGGCGGCGTCCCGCAGGTGCTGAAGATCCTGCTCGCCAACGGCCTGCTGCACGGCGACTGCATGACCATCACCGGCAGGACGATGGCCGAGATGCTGAAGGACGTCCCGGCCGAGCCGCGGGCGGAGCAGGACGTGATCCGGCCCTTCGGCAATCCGCTGTACGCGCAGGGGCACCTGGCGATCCTGAAGGGGAACCTGGCGCAGGAGGGATGCGTGGCCAAGATCACCGGCCTGAAGAACCCGGTGATGACCGGCCCGGCGCGGGTGTTCGACTCGGAGGACGCGGCGATGGAGGCGATCCTCGCCGACCGCATCAGGCCGGGCGACGTGGTGGTGATCCGCTACGAGGGGCCGAAGGGCGGGCCGGGCATGCGCGAGATGCTCAGTCCGACCTCGGCGATCATCGGCAAGGGCCTCGGCGAAAGCGTCGGCCTGATCACCGACGGCCGCTTCTCCGGCGGCACCTGGGGCATGGTGGTCGGCCACGTCGCGCCGGAAGCCTATGTCGGCGGCAACCTGGCGCTGGTCCGCGAAGGCGACTCGATCACGATCGACGCGCACAGGCTGCTGCTGCAGGTCGACGTCGACGATGCGGAACTGGCGCGCCGCCGCGCCGCCTGGACACAGCCGGCACCGCGCTACACGCGCGGCACGCTCGCCAAGTTCGCGGCACTGGCGTCGACCGCAAGCCGCGGCGCGATCACCGACGAGAAGCTGTTCGAGCCGAAGTGACCGGTGCGGCTGGCCGCCCGCGGCTGCCGGCCCGTATCAGCGGCGGACCTGTCGGGTCTTGTCGCGCTCCAGCGCCCGGGAGATCCGTTCCTGCTTGGCTTTCTCGAGTTCGTCGAAGGCCTTCTTCTTGTCCAGGCCGAGGCGCCGCTCGATGAACTCCCACCAGACCAGCGCGGCGACGAAAGGCAACAACACCCACCACCAGGACAGGTCCGCAAGCGGGCCGAAGTCCAGCAGCTTGGACACCAACAGCACGAGTCCTACGTAGAAGAGCCACATGGTCGTCTGCGGGATGGGGGGGTGCAGCCACTATAGACCGGCGCCCCCCGGCGCCCAAGACGGGTCAACGGCCGGCCGTCAGTTCCCGTTACACTTTCGCTCCCCTTTTCGGTCCCAACCGGCTCAACCCCTGCATGGAGTGCTCGATGAAAACCCTCGCTGTCAGCGTTCTCGCCACCCTTTCCCTGGTCAGCGGCGCAGCCTATGCCAGCGCCGACCTCGCCAAGGCCAAGAACTGCATGGCCTGCCACGCGATGGACAAGAAGCTGGTCGGCCCCGCCTACAAGGACGTCGCCGCCAAGTACGCCAGCGACAAGGACGCCGCCACCAAACTGGCCAAGAAGATCCGCGAAGGCGGTACCGGCGCCTGGGGGCAGGTGCCGATGCCCGCCAACCCGCAGGTGAGCGAAGCCGACGCCCTGACGCTCGCCAAGTGGGTCCTGACGGTCAAGTAAGTCCTCAACCATCGGAGCTTGGCGTAGCCCGGCATCCGGGCATCTCACGTCGACGGGGCGCGGAAGCGCCCCGTTTCGCGTTTCCGGCACCAATGCCGCCTACGCGCGATTCTCCCGGTGCGGCGGCGAACCCCGGCCATGCGGTCGGCCGGGCTTGCCGCCGTTGCCGCTGCGGTTAGAATTGCGCGCTTTTCTTTCCAAGACCGGGCCTGACGGGCGCTGCCGCCCGCCGCTGCGGGGCCCGACGATCGAATCGAATCCCTGTTAGGAGAACGTTTAATGAACTACACGCTGAAACTCGCGCCGCTGGCGATTGCCGCCGCCGTCGCGCTTGCCGCGTGCGGCAAGAAGGAGGAGCCGGTCAAGGCCGAGCCCGCCAAGGCACCGGCGCCCGTCGCCGCGGCCCCCGTAGTGATCAAGATCGGCCACGTCGCGCCGCTGACCGGCGGCATTGCGCACCTGGGCAAGGACAACGAGAACGGCGCCCGCCTGGCGGTCGACGAGATCAACGCGGCCGGCGGCCTGAAGATCGGCGACAAGAGCTTCAACCTGGAACTGGTCCCCGAGGACGACAAGGCCGACCCGAAGGAGGGCACCCTGGCAGCGCAGAAGCTGGTCGATGCCGGCGTCGTCGCCGTCGTCGGTCACCTGAACTCTGGCACCACGATCCCGGCCTCGAAGATCTACTCGGACGCCAGCATCGCCCAGATCTCGCCGTCGGCGACCAACCCGAAGTACACCGAGCAGGGCTTCAAGACCACCTTCCGCGTGGTGGCCAACGACAACCAGCAGGGCGCGGTGCTCGCCAACTACGCCGCCGGCGAGATGAAGGCGAAGACCATCGCCATCATCGACGACCGCACCGCCTACGGCCAGGGCCTGGCCGACGTGGTCGAGAAAGTCGCCAAGGAGAAGGGCGTCAAGGTCGTGGCGCGCGAGTTCACCACCGACAAGGCGACCGACTTCAACGCCATCCTGACCAAGGTCCGCGCCGCCAAGCCGGACGTGGTGATGTACGGCGGCATGGACGCCACCGCCGGACCGATGGCCAAGCAGATGAAGCAGCTCGGCATCAAGGCGCCGATGCTGGCCGGTGACGGCGTGTGCTCGCCGGAGTTCATCAAGCTGGCCGGCGACGCCGCCGGCGTGCTGACCTGCTCGATGGCCGGCGAGGCGGTCGAGAAGCTGGCCAAGGGCGAGGAGTTCAAGGCCAAGTACAAGGCCAAGTTCAACCAGGACGTGCAGATCTACTCGCCGTACTCCTACGACGCCGTGTTCGTGATCGCCGATGCGATCAAGCGCGCCGGCGGCCCGGACAAGCCGAAGATCGCCGATGAAGTGGCGAAGACGAACATGACCGGCGTCACCGGCCAGATCGCCTTCGACGAGAAGGGCGACATCAAGAACGGCGCGATCTCGATGTTCAGGGTCAAGGACGGCAAGCTCGAGTACATCTCGACCTCGCGCTGACCGGACAGCCGGACGGCAGAAAGCGGCACCTTCGGGTGCCGTTTTTTTTCGTCCGCTCGACCGCGTGCGCGGCGCCACCTGCCTAGAATCGGTCGCAGTCGACATCTGTCCGGGCGGCGAAGGACCATCGGGAGCGAGCGGGCCATGACCACCGACCCATTGCGCCGCGCGATCGCGGCAGCTACGCGCACGGCGGAGCCGGCCGTCGTGCAGGCACTGCTGGCCGAAGACTGCCTGCCGGCTGAGCAGTCGCGGGCGGCGCAGGCAGTCGCACGGACCCTGGTCGAGAACCTGCGCACCCGGCGCAGCCGCTCGGGCGGCGTCGACGCGCTGATGCGCGAGTTCTCGCTGTCGAGCAGCGAAGGCGTGGCGCTGATGTGCCTGGCCGAGGCGCTGCTGCGGATTCCCGATGCGGCAACGGCCGATGCGCTGATCCGCGACAAGGTCGGCGGCGGCGACTGGCGGGCGCACCTGGGGCGCAGCCGCTCGCTGTTCGTCAATGCCGCCGCCTGGGGGCTGATGATCACCGGCAACCTGGTCGCCACGCACAGCGACGAGGGCCTCGGCCGCAGCCTGACACAACTGATCGCGCGCGGCGGCGAGCCGCTGATCCGCAAGGGCGTCGACCTGGCGATGCGGCTGCTCGGCCAGCAGTTCGTCACCGGGCAGACAATCGACGAAGCGCTGGTAAACGCGCGCGAGCAGCGCCGGCGCGGCTATCGCTACACCTTCGACATGCTGGGCGAAGCGGCGCTCACCGCCGAGGACGCCGACGCGTACTTCGCCGCCTACGGGACTGCCATCGCCGCGATCGGTGCGACGACCGACGGCCTCGGGCCCGAAGCGGGGCCCGGCATCTCGGTCAAGCTCTCCGCGCTGCATCCGCGCTATTGCCGGGCACAGCGCGACCGCGTGCTCGCCGAACTGCTGCCGCGCCTGCGCGAGCTCTGCCTGCTGGCGAAGTCGCAGGGCATGGGGCTGGCGATCGACGCCGAGGAAAGCGAGCGGCTCGACCTGTCGCTCGAACTGACCGAGCAGATTGCTCTCGACGACGCGCTTGCCGACTGGAATGGCCTCGGCGTCGTCGTGCAGGCCTACCAGAAGCGCGCACCGCTGGTCGTCGACTGGCTGGTCGACCTGGCGCGCCGCAGCGGCCGGCGCCTGTCGGTGCGGCTGGTCAAGGGCGCCTACTGGGACAGCGAGATCAAGCGTGCGCAGATCGAGGGACAGGCCGGCTATCCGGTGTTCACGCGCAAGGTACATAGCGACCTCTGTTATCTCGCCTGCGCGCGCCGGCTGCTGGCGGCCGCCGAGGTGATCTACCCGCAGTTCGCCACCCACAACGCGCTCAGCCTGGCCACGGTGCGCGAGATGGCGCGCGTCGCGGCGGTAACCCACTACGAGTTCCAGTGCCTGCACGGCATGGGCGAGACGCTGTACGACCAGGTGCTCGGCCCGAGCGGGCTCGACGTGGCCTGCCGCATCTACGCCCCGGTCGGCAGCCATGAGACGCTGCTGGCCTACCTGGTGCGGCGGCTGCTCGAGAACGGCTCGAATTCCTCCTTCGTCAACCAGATCCTCGATCAGGCGATCGGCATCGACGACCTGCTGCGCGACCCGGTCGGACAGGCAGCCGCCGACCTCGGCCTGCCGCATCCGCGCATTGCGCTGCCGATCGACCTGTACGGGACCGCGCGGCGCAACTCGGCCGGGCTCGACCTGAACGACGAGTCGACGCTGGCGTCGCTCGAGCAGGCCTTCGAACGGTGCCGGCGCCAGCCGTGGCGCGCCGCGCCGATGCTGGCCGACGGCGGCGCGGGCAGCGGCCAGACGCGCGCGATCCGCAATCCGGCAAGGCGCGACGACGTCATCGGCGAGGTGCAGGATGCCGTCCGCGCCGACCTGGAAGCGGCGCTCGCTGCCGCGCAGGGACATACCAGCCAATGGTCGAGCACCGCGGCAGCCGATCGCGCCCGGCTGCTCGACCGTGCCGCCGGCATGCTTGAAGCGCACCGCGCCGAACTGATGTGGCTGGCGGTGCATGAGGCCGGCAAGACGCTCGCCAACGCGCTCGGCGAAGTGCGCGAGGCGGTGGACTTCTGCCGCTACTACGCCGGCCAGCTGCGCGAGCGGGCGGCCGACTTCGATGGCGGCCAGCCACTCGGCGTGGTGGCCTGCATCAGTCCGTGGAACTTTCCGCTCGCCATCTTCGTCGGCCAGGTCACGGCGGCGCTCGCCGCCGGCAACGTCGTGCTGGCCAAGCCTGCCGAGCAGACGCCGCTCACCGCCGCGCGTGCCGTGCGGCTGCTGCACGAGGCGGGCGTGCCGCGCGGTGCGCTGCAGTTGCTGCCGGGCGACGGCCGGATCGGCGCGCTGCTCACCGCCGATGCGCGGGTGCGCGGCGTGCTGTTCACCGGCTCGACCGAGGTGGCGGCGCTGATCGACCGGCAACTGGCCGCG
>JBHJND010000534.1:0-4837 GCA_048497655.1 Caballeronia novacaledonica | reverse complement strand
CTGGTGCGCCTGTCCGACGGTCGCGTGCGCCGCCTGGCCACCGGCGGCCGCGCGCTCGCCGACACCTGCGCCGACGCGCCGAACGGCCTCGGCCGGCCCTCGCTGCACGACGTGCAGGGTGCGGGCGAACCGGGACGCCGCTCCGCGGAGTACGTCTACGCCGGCGACCTGCAGGGCACCCTGTGGCGCTTCGACCTGCGCGGCGTCGACCTGGACAGCGAGCCGCCGACCGGCGCCGTTGTCGACCGGGTGTTCACGGCGACCAACGCGGCCGGCCAGGCGCAGCCGATCGCCGGCACGATAGAGATCGGTGCCGCTCCGACGGCGCTCTCGCCGGCCGGCACGGGACCGCGCCCGGTCATGCTCTGGTTCGGCACCGGACGCCCGCTCGCCGCCGATGACCGCAGCGACGCGACGCCGCAGTCGGTCTACGGGATCGTCGATCGTTTCGCCGGCACGGCGGCGCGTCGCGATCTGCAGCGACAGTCGGTGAGCGTCGGGGCAGGCATGTCCGGAACGATCGGCGGTAGCCGGGTCGACTATGCCGGCAGCACCACGGGCAGGCCGCAGAGCGGCTGGGTGCTCGACCTGCCGCGCGCCGGCGAGCGGCTGTCCGGTCCGCTGCTGGTCCGCCGCGGCAGGCTCGTCTTCGCCTCCCTGGTGCCCGACGGGGACAAGTGCTTCGCGGGCGCATCCTCCATCTTCGCCGTCGACCCGCATGAGGGACTCGCGCTGGGCATGCGGATGTTCGCCGGCCATCCCGGCACCGACTTCATCGGCTCGACGGCAGGCATCGTGAGCGACCTCCTGCATGTCGAAGCCGGCTCGAAGGCCTACCTCTTCGCCGCCGGCTCCGGCGCCTCGGGCCTCGGCGGCGCGCTGCAGTTCGAGCAGATCCTGCCGGCCCCGGGCAGTTCGCGCGGGCGGGCTTCGTGGCGCGAGGTCTTCCGATGACGCGCGGCGCCAGCGCCCAGGCCGGCTTCACGCTGATCGAGCTGATGATCGTGGTGGTCATCGCCGCGATCCTCGCCGCCATCGCAATCCCGAGCTATCGAGACGCCGTCGTGCGCAGCAAGCGCGCGTCGGCGCGACAGGTGCTGCTGGAGGCGGCGCAGTTCCTCGAGCGCAACTTCACCGCCGCCGGCTGCTACGACTTCGCCGACACCGCCTCCTGCCTGGCCCGCTCCGGCCCGGCCGCCGTCCGGCCGTCGACGATGCTGCGCGCGCCGTCGGAGGGCAGGCAGAGCTACGTCATCGCCTGGGTGTACGGCGCGACCGGCCAGGACTACACGCTCACCGCCACTCCCTGCGGCGCTGCCGGCGCCAGTTGCCCGGCCGGTACGGAAACGACGTTCGTCGACCCCGACTGCGGCGCGCTTACGCTGACACAGACCGGACTGCGCGGCGCCGGCGGCAGCGTGGCCGCCTGCTGGCAGCGCTGAGCGCGCTGTCGCGGCCGTGGCTGCGGGCGACGGGCGCGCCGGCGGCAGCCGCTATGCTTGCAGCCATGTCGACGCCTCGCGATCCGACGCCAACCGAGATAACGCTGCACGCCGCTTCGCGCGTGCTGGAGATCGCCTTCGACGACGGGCAGGTCTTCAGGCTGCCGTTCGAGTTCCTGCGCGTGTACTCGCCGTCGGCCGAGGTGCGCGGCCACGGCCGGGGGCAGGAGACGCTGCAGGTCGGCAAGCGCCAGGTGACCATCCTCGAGCTGCAGCCGGTCGGCCACTACGGCGTGCAGCCGGCCTTTTCCGACGGCCACGCCTCCGGCATCTACTCGTGGCGCTACCTGTACGAGCTCGGCCTCGACCAGGAACGCCTGTGGGCGGAGTACCTGGAGCAGCTTGCCGAGGCCGGCGCCAGCCGCGAGCCGAGCGAAGCGGCCGGCACCGCGGCGGGCAGCGGCGCCCCGGCCTGTGGCCGCCACTAGACGGCAGCAGCCAATGAGCGAAGACAAGCGCGCCGGCTCCGGCGCCACGCATTTCGGTTTCGAGACTGTCGACGAGCAGCTCAAGGCGCAGCGCGTCGCCGGCGTGTTCGACTCCGTGGCGAGCCGCTACGACCTGATGAACGACCTGATGTCGGCCGGCATGCACCGGCTGTGGAAGGCGTTCACCGTCCGGCAGGCCGACGTGCGGCCGGGCATGCGCGTGCTCGACATCGCCGGCGGCACCGGCGACCTCGCGCGCGCCTTTGCCGACCGCGCAGGCGACGGCGGGCTGGTCGTGCTCAGCGACATCAACCTGTCGATGCTGCGCGCCGGACGCGACAAGCTGCTCGACAAGGGACGCATGCTGCCGCTGGTGCAGTGCGACGCCGAGCGCCTGCCGTTCGCTGACGACAGCTTCGATGTCGTCAGCGTCGCCTTCGGCCTGCGCAACATGACGCGCAAGGACGTCGCGCTGGCCGAGATGCGGCGGGTCGTCCGCCCCGGCGGCAAGGTGCTCGTACTGGAGTTTTCCCGGGTGTGGGCGCCGCTGACGCCGCTATACGATGCCTATTCGTTTTCCGTGCTGCCCTGGCTCGGCTCGAAGGTGGCGGGCGACAGCGAGAGCTACCGCTACCTGGCCGAGTCGATCCGCATGCACCCGTCGCAGGAAGAACTTGCGCGGGTGATGGAACAGGCGGGGCTCGAGCAGGTCAAATGGTTCAACCTGACGGCGGGCGTGTGCGCGCTTCACGTCGGGCGCAAGTCCTGAATCTTCGGAGAGGTCGATGAACAAGTGGATTGCCGTCCTGGCGATCGGCATTTTCGCCGCCACGCTGTCGCTGGAAGCGCAGGCGCAGCGCCGGCTCGGCGGCGGCATGAGCTTCGGCAAGCCGTCGCAGTCGCTGCAGCAGCGGCAGGCGACGCCGCCGCAGAAGCAGCAGGCGCCGCAGCAGGCCGCGCCCGCCCAGCAGCCGTCGGCGGCCGGTGCGCCGGCGGCCGCCGGCGCGCGCGCGGCCAGTCCCTGGCGCGGCGCCCTGATGGGCCTGGCTGCCGGCCTCGGCCTCGCGGCGCTCGCCTCGTGGCTCGGCTTCGGCGAGGGCCTTGCGATGTTCCTGATGGTGGCGCTGCTGGCGATGGTCGCGATGGCCGCCTTCGGCATGCTGATGCGTCGCATGCGGCCGGCGCAGCCCGCCTATCCCGGCGGGCAGCAGGCCCCTGCCACCTGGCACGGCGCCGGCGGCCCGTCGTTCAACCCGGTGCCGCGCGAGTCCCCGCCGAACACGATGGCGCGCGTCGCAGCCACCACGCCGGTGGTCGGCGCACGGCCCGGCTCGGCGATGGACGAGCTGCTGCGCAGCGGCAGGAGCCTCGATGAGCCGTGGGGCATCCCGGCCGGCTTCGACACGACCGGCTTCCTCGGCCACGCGCGCAGCTACTTCGGTCGTCTGCAGAACGCGTGGGCGGCCAACAACCTCGACGAGCTGGCCGAGTTCACGACGCGGGAGATGTTCACCGCGCTGACGCACGAGTTGCGTGCGCGCGGCCCGGTCGGCAGCACCGAGGTGGTCACCCTCGATGCCAGGCTGCTGGGCATCGAGCACGACGCGGGCGAGCACCTGGCCAGCGTGCGTTTCACCGGCACCATGCGCGTCGACGGCGAGCTGGAGACCTTCGACGAGGTGTGGAACCTGACCAAGCCGGTCGACGGCAAGACCGACTGGCTGCTGGCCGGCATCCAGCAGCTGAACTGAACCCGGCGGCGGCCGCACAGGGCCGTTCTGCCACAATCGGGGCACCTTCGGGTGCCCCTTTTCATTGGCTGACGTGCTCGACCAGATCGCTTCCGGCGCCGCCGCGGCTGCGCTCAACCACATGCTGGCGCGCGAGCCCTGGGCGCGCGCCGCGCTGGCGCCGTTCGCCGGCCGCAGCGCGCGGCTGCAGGCGGCGCCGTTCTCGGTGCAGCTGGCGATCGTCGCCGACGGCGGTTTCTCGGCCGACGCCGGCCCGCCGACGGTGACCATCGGCGTCGACGCTGCCGCGCTGCCGCGCGTGCTGCTGGAGCCGAAGGCGGCGCTGCGCAACGTGCGGCTGGAAGGCGACGCCGAGTTCGCGCAGGCGCTGTCCAACGTGCTGCAGAAACTGCGCCCCGAGCCGGAGGAGGAACTGGCGCGCTTCGTCGGCGATGCCGCCGCCGTGCGCGTCGTCGCGCTGCTGCGCGCCGCGCTGGCCGGGGCGCGCGAGGCCGGCGGCAGGCTGGCGGTGCAGGCGGCCGACTACCTGGTCGCCGAGAACCCGATGCTGGTGTCGCGGCAGGAGATGGAGGCGTTTGCCGCCGACGTGGCGCGGTTGCGCGACGACGTCGAGCGGCTGGCCAAGCGCATCGACCTGCAGTCCAGGCGGCAGCCGTAGGCCGGATGCGCGTCTTCCGCCTCGCCCGCATCGTCTTTACCGCCTTCCGCTTCGGGCTGGACGAGATCGCCCTGTCGAGCCTGAAGAGCCCGTGGCTGCAGCGCGTGGTCCGCGTGGTGACTCTCGGCCGCAGCCTGTCCGAGCCGCGCGGCGTGCGGCTGCGGCGGGCGCTGGAGGACCTCGGTCCGATCTTCGTCAAGTTCGGCCAGGTGCTTTCCACCCGGCGCGACCTGCTGCCCACCGACGTCGCCGACGAACTGGCGGCCCTGCAGGACCGGGTGCCGCCGTTCGACCCCGAGGTGGCGGTGCGCGAGATCGAGCGCGGGCTGGGCCGCAGCGTCGACGAGATGTTCGCCAGCTTCGAGCGCGAGCCGGTGGCCAGCGCCTCGATCGCGCAGGTCCACTTCGCCGTGCTCAAGAGCGGCCCGCTGGCCGGCCGCGAGGTGGCGGTGAAGGTGCTGCGGCCGGGCATGCACGCGGCGATCGACAAGGACCTGG
>JBHJND010000533.1:0-2710 GCA_048497655.1 Caballeronia novacaledonica | reverse complement strand
GCGTCGATCTCGTCGATGAAGATGATGCAGGGCGCGTGCTTCTTGGCGGTCTCGAACATGTCGCGCACGCGCGCCGCGCCGACGCCGACGAACATCTCGACGAAGTCGGAGCCGGAGATCGAGAAGAACGGCACCTTGGCCTCGCCGGCGATCGCCTTGGCGAGCAGCGTCTTGCCGGTGCCGGGCGAGCCCACCATCAGCACGCCGCGCGGGATGCGGCCGCCGAGCTTCTGGAACTTCGACGGGTCGCGCAGGAACTCGACCAGCTCGTGCACCTCCTCCTTGGCCTCGTCGCAGCCGGCGACGTCGGCGAAGGTGATCGAGTTGTTCGACTCGTCGAGCATGCGGGCCCGGCTCTTGCCGAAGCTGAACGCGCCGCCGCGGCCGCCGCCCTGCATCTGGCGCATGAAGAAGATCCACACGCCGATCAGCAGCAGCATCGGGAACCACGAGACGAAGATCGAGGTGAGCAGCGACTGTTCCTCGCGCGGCTTGACGTCGACCTTGGCACCGCTGTTGATCAGGTCTCCCATCAGGCCGCGGTCGAGCACGGTGCCGATGGTGCGCAGCCGCTCGCCTTCGGCAGTGGTGGCGACGATCTCCGGCGTCACCCCAGACTCGCGGATCTCGACCATCTTGATCCGACCCGCCTTCACCTCGGCGAGGAATTCCGAATAGGGCAGGCTGCGCTCGCCGGGCCGCTGGCGACCCTCGAACTGCTTGAATACGGTGAACAGGACCAGCGCGATCACCATCCAGATGGCGGCTTTCGCGAACATGCTGTTGTTCAAGATCGACTCCCTGGTGGCCGGCTTGGCGGCCCGATGTCGAACATTGTAGGTGGAAGCTCGGAGCCCGCCTACCGGACGAAAACACTATATGGGGTGCGGATGAGGCCGACTTCAAGCCGCCTTTGCCTCGGATGAACCCTTGAAGCGGCGCGCCAGCAGGTAGGTTTCCGCCGACTCTGCGCGCGAAGCCGCCGGCTTGCGGGTGGCAACCGACCCGAAGTGCTTCTTCAACTCGGCGACGAACTGGCTGAAGCCGCTGCCCTGGAAGGCTTTGACCAGCAGAGTGCCGCCGGGTTTCAGGTGAATGAGCGCGAATTCCAGCGCCAGTTCGAGCAGATGCAGGCCGCGCGCGGCATCGGCCACGGCGATGCCGGAGAGGTTCGGCGCCAGGTCGGACAGGATCAGGTCGGCCCTGGCGCCCTGCAGGGCGGCGGCGAGCCGGTCTGCCGCCTCCTGCTCGCGGAAGTCGCCCTCGACGAAGACCACGTCCGCCACCGGGTCCATCGGCAGGACGTCCAGCGCGACGATGCGGCCGCGGAGCCGGCCGTCGGCACCAGCCAGGCGCTGCCTCGCCACCTGGGTCCAGCTGCCCGGCGCGGCGCCGAGGTCGATGACCGTCATGCCGGGCTTGAGCAGGCGGTCCTTGTCGTCGATCTCGATCAGCTTGAACGCCGAGCGCGCCCGGTAGCCCTGCGCCGTGGCCGCCTTGACGAACGGATCGGTGACGTGGCGCTGGATCCACGCCCGGTTGGAGCGGTGCTTCTTCTTGGCGACTGGCATCGGCGCGGGGGTGGAGGTTCTGCCGGTAGGTTAACCTGCGGCCATGAGCGAGCTCATTCTTACCCGTGACGAACGCCTGCGGCTGCGCGCCCGCGCCCACCATCTGAACCCGGTCGTGCTCCTCGGCACGGCCGGCCTGACCGAGGCGGTGGTCAAGGAAGCCGACCGGGCGCTTGCCGCGCACGAACTGATCAAGGTGCGCATTCCCGGCGACGATCGCGACGAGCGCGAGGCCACTTGCGTCCAGCTCGCCAACCGGCTCGGCGCCGCGCGGGTGCAGGCGATCGGCAAGCTGCTGGTGCTGTACCGGCCGCGTCCCGAGGAAGACAAGCCTGCCAGGCCCGCGACGGCGGCGCGCCCGCCGCATGGCGCCCGACCGGCGGCGGGCTCACGGCCGGCGCCGTCGAAGGGCCGGCCGGCGGGACCGGCACCGCGCGCCGTGCCGCGCCGGTCCAGCGGCCGCGGCCGCTAGCTGTCACCGCCCCCCCGCTCGCTGCGCTCGCCGCCCCCCCACGGGGGCGCGCCGCTGTCTTGGGGCGGCCCGGCGACAGCAGCTAGACCACGCCGTCGGCGCGCAGTCGCGCAATTTCCGCCGCCGAGCAGCCGATCTCGCGCAGCACCTCGTCGGTGTGCTCGCCCAGCCGCGGCGGCGGCGTCGCCGGCGCCGGGTCGCCATCGGCCAGGCGAAAGCCGGCACGCGCCACCTGCACGTCGCGCTCCACTCCGGGCACCTGTTCGAAGCGGCGCACCAGCCTGCGCTCGCGCACCTGCGCCTGCTCGAGCACCTGCGGCACCGACAGGACGCGCCCGGCGGGCACGCCCGCCCGGTTGCACTCGGTCTCCCAATGCCCGGCCGGGTGTCGTTCCAGCGCGGCCTCGATCTCTGTGCTCAGCGCGCGACGGTTCCGCTTGCGTTCCTCGCGGCCGGCGAACCGCGGGTCGCCGACCAGGTCCTCGCGGCCCAGCACTCGGCACAGCGCCACGAACTGCTCCTGCTTGTTGGCGGCGACGTTCAGCAGCCCGTCGCTGCAGCGGAACGTGTCCGACGGGCTGGCGGTGGCGTTGTCGTTGCCCATCGGTTGGGCGGCTGGCCGGCGATCAGCCAGTTCGACAGCGGCCAGCCCATCGCCGCCAGCGTC
>JBHJND010000532.1:0-2752 GCA_048497655.1 Caballeronia novacaledonica | reverse complement strand
ATGGCGTTCTTGTTCACCGTGATGTGCGCCTGGCCGAGCGCCGCCTCGGCCGCCTTGCCGGTGATGCCCTTGGCGCGCAGGTCGACCAGCATCAGGTGGCTCTGCGTGCCGCCGGAGACGATGCGCAGCCCGCGCCTGCCGAGCGTCTCGGCCATCACGCGCGCGTTGGCCAGCACCTGCTGCTGGTAGGCCTTGAACTCGGGCGCCAGCGCCTCCTTGAACGCCACCGCCTTGGCGGCGATCACGTGCATCAGCGGCCCGCCCTGCAGGCCGGGGAACACCGCGCTGTTGATCGCCTTCTCGAACTGCGGCTTCATCAGGATCAGGCCGCCGCGCGGGCCGCGCAGCGTCTTGTGCGTGGTCGAGGTGATCACGTCGGCGTGCGGCACCGGGCTCGGGTAGAGGCCGGCGGCGATCAGCCCGGCGTAGTGCGCCATGTCGACCATGAACAGCGCGTCGACGTCGCGCGCGATCTGCGCGATGCGCCGGAAGTCGATGTGCAGGCTGTAGGCGGAGGCGCCGGCGATGATCAGCTTGGGCCGCTGCGCGTGGGCCAGGTTCTCCATCGCGTCGTAGTCGATTTCCTCGCTCGCGTTCAGCCCGTAGCTGACCACCCTGAACCACTTGCCGCTGATGTTCAGCGCCATGCCGTGCGTCAGGTGGCCACCCTCGGCGAGGCTCATGCCCATGATCGTGTCGCCGGGGTTGAGCAGCGCCAGGAACACCGCCTCGTTGGCCTGCGCGCCGGCGTGCGGCTGCACGTTGGCTGCAAGCTCGATGTTCGGCAGGCCGAAAAGCCTCTTCACCCGCTCGATGGCCAGCGTCTCCGCCACGTCGACGTGCTCGCAGCCGCCGTAGTAGCGCTTGCCGGGGTAGCCCTCGGCGTACTTGTTGGTCATCTGCCCGCCCTGCGCCGCCATCACCGCCGGGCTGGCGTAGTTCTCCGAGGCGATCAGCTCGATGTGTTCTTCCTGCCGGCGGTTTTCCGCCAGCATCGCGGCCCACAGCTCCGGGTCGACCGCTTCGATGGTATGCGTGGCTCGTTTGAACATGACTGCTCCTGGCAGCAAGTGCGAATGGGACGGTCACTTGCCATCGGTGCCCAGGCGAACGGCGAGACTCGGGCCTCGCGCTCCCTGGTGGTGATCCACCTGGACGCCAGTCGCGCGAGCCGAGATGGCAGAAGGAAATTATGCCAGCGCGCGCAGCGCGATCAGCCCGCCCGCGATGGACGCAAGCGGCAGCGCGAAGGCGATTGCCACCAGTCGGCCAAAGATGCGGCCGCCGACCACGACCGATACCGCCGCCTTGAAAAGCATGTTGGCGGCGACCGCCAGCGTGATGGCGGTGGCGGACTCGGCCAGGCTGATGTTGCCCTGCTCGGCCAGCCGCGCCGACGACAGCGTGATCGCGTCCACGTCGGTCAGGCCGGCGACGAACGAAAGCGCAAACAGGCCGCCACTGCCGACGACTTCGGACAGCCACGCCGCCGCCAGCAGGACCAGTGCGTAGAAGGCCGCAAACAGCAGCGCCGTGCCCAGTTGCGTCGGGTTCTGCAACCGGTCGGTATCTTCGCCCTTCGCCCCGCCCGCGCGATTGAAGTGCCACCACAGCGCGGGGGCGCTTGTCACCATCGCCGGCAGCAGCGTCAGCAGGAGCAAGGGCAGCACCTTGGGCGCGATCACCAGCGCCAGCAGGAACACCCGCATCAACTTGGCGACGTTGGCGAGCTGTATCACGACCAGCGAGGCCGACGGCGTCTGCGTCGCATCGCGAGCGTGGCGGGCGTATGCGAACGTCGTCGCGGTGCCCGAAATCACGCCGCCCAACAGCCCGGTCAGCAGCAGCCCCTTGCCCTCAAGCGTCAGCCGCCACGCCACGTAGCCGGCCAGGCTGACCCCGGAGATCAGCACCACCATCAGCCAGATGTGGAACGGGTTCAGGACGCCGTAGGGGCCGTAGCCCTGGTCGGGCAGCAGCGGCAGCACGATCGCGCTGATCGCGCCGAACTGCAGCATCGAACGGATGTCGGTCGTCGTCAGGCGGGTGGCCACGCCTTCCAGTTCGGTCTTGA
The DNA here is from genome assembly GCA_048497655.1 of Caballeronia novacaledonica. GTDB lineage: Bacteria > Pseudomonadota > Gammaproteobacteria > Burkholderiales > Burkholderiaceae_F > JADJWR01. The sequence continues at coordinate 678 of JBHJND010000532.1, read as the reverse complement.
AGTACAGCAGCGCGGTGATGCCGATGCCGAGCGCAACGGCCAGCGTGCGTTCGCCCTGGAAGTTCAACGCGCCAAGCACGTACACCAGCAGGGCGGCAACCACGGTGGTGGTACCGGAATCCTCGGCCACCGTCGCCGGGTCGGCGAGTTGTGCGCCAGCGAGCGTCAACCCGACCACCGCGAAACCCACCGGCACCAGCCATGGCGTAGCGAGCGACTGCGCGACCATCGCGCAGGCCGTGCCAAGCACGGCGATCAGCGCGAAAGTGCGCAAGCCCGCCTTGGCGGTCGGTTTGCGTTCGCGCTCGATGCCGACCAGCAGGCCGATGGCGGCGCTGACCGCAAAGGTCAGCGCAAGTGCAAGCGTGTGGTCCACCGGGCCAGTCTAGGGGCCGCGGACCGGCCCGCATTGCGCCGGATCAGTCGCCCCGGCGTCGAGGCCGCCCGCTGCGCTCCGGCGAACACGCCGGCGGTCGCAACCGTCAGGCGGACGGCTCGCTCAACGAACGACCGGCGCCCTGCCGTTGCCCGCAGCGCGGTCAGTCACGACGCCGCCAGTTCGTCGCGCGCCTGCTCCAAGTGCGCCACATCCGCCCAGTCGATGATCTGCAGCCGCAGCGGCTCCGGCTGCGCCTGCAGGCGGTTGATGCTGGCGTTGAGCATCAGGTGCTCGCGCGG
>JBHJND010000531.1:0-6357 GCA_048497655.1 Caballeronia novacaledonica | reverse complement strand
AGCAGTGTGCGATCGCGCTCGAGCAGGGCGGCCAGGGCGAGCAGGAGCGCTCCGGAGGCGCCGGCCGTGACGATTACCCGCTCGGGATCGACCGCCAGCTGGAACCGTCTCGCGTAGTCGGCCGAGATGGCCTCCCGCAGTGCATCCGTTCCCAGCGCTGGCGTGTACTGCGTCAGGCCGGCCTCGATGGCCCGGTGCGCCGCGGCCTGTACCGGCGGCGGCGCCGTGAAGTCCGGCTCGCCGATGCTCAGGTGAATGACGGATCGACCCGCCTCGGCCAGGCGCTGCGCCTCCTTGACGATCTCCATTACGTAGAAGGGCTCGATGCCGTGAGTCCGGCTGGCGGCGGGGTGTGTCACGGGACGCCTGCCCAGTTATCGCCTGCTGCGAGCGGAGTCGGCGGGGCACTCGAGGGCGGGGGATCGGCCGCCGGAAAGGGGCCCGTCAGTCGTGCGCACCCGGCATCGGCGGCGCAGAGCGAGGGCCGGCGCCGCTGTGGGATTGCTCGCTCGGGCCTTGCGGCAGGCCGAGGGTCGGGAACGGCTCGCATCGGGTCAGTCCGTGCAAAGAGGTCAACGTGTCTGGAGGCCAGGCGGCAGGCTCGCCTTCTGCTTTGCCCGTAGTCAGTGTGTGCCGATACGTGTTCTGCCGGCTCCTGACGGGAGATGTGGCTCGCACCCCCGGTCAGGCGCCGGCGGCCACCATAATGCGCCTTCTCTCCGCTTGTACCGTGACCGAATGCCAGCCGTCGAAGACGACGCCGACCTGAAGCGCGCCGCGCTCGAGTGCCGGGGTTCGGCGCCGCAAGGGAGGTGCTCATCCTCACCTCCTGGCCCACCGTGCGCCGCGTCTTCGGCAAGATCGTGCTCGCCGCTTTCGGATGCGGCCTCGCGACGGTGAGCCGGATCGGTCCAACCCCCTGCCGGCCACCTCGGTCCTGGCGCATGCCGTTGCAACCGACTCCGCGCAGGCGATGAACCGGAGCCTGCGCTTGCTGGGCCGACTGCTGCTGATCGTCGCCCTGGCCTTCGGTGCGAGCGCCTGCGCGCGCGAAGAGCAGCCTCCGGCCGGTCGCGCGGCAACGGCGCCGAGCGGCGAGGTGGCCCTCGATGCGCTGCCCAGGGAAGCGCAGCAGACCTTGGCGCTGATTCGGCAGGGCGGCCCGTTCCCCTATCGCAAGGACGGCAGCGTGTTCAGCAACCGCGAACGGTTGCTGCCGAAGCAGCAGCGCGGCTACTACACCGAATACACGGTGTCGACGCCCGGCAGCCGCGACCGCGGGGCGCGGCGGATCGTCGCCGGCAAGGGGGCGACCGGCGACCCGGCCACCGGCGGCGAGTACTACTACAGCGACGATCATTACCAGAGCTTCCGGCGGATCAGACCATGAACGCAGCAAGCAAGACCCCGAAACCGATCGACGCGCTGCCCGCGCAGACGGTGCGCAGCCTCGGCGATCGCGCGATCGATGAACTGCGGCGCTGGGCCGCGCAGGCCGGTCATCGCTTCGTGCTGGTCGACTGCTCGGACTGCGTCGACAGGAAGTCGGTGCTGCAGGCCATCGGACGGGCCTTCGCGTTTCCGGAGTGGTACGGCGCCAATCTCGATGCGCTCTACGACTGCCTGACCGACCTGCCGCAGCGTCGCGAACGGGGTTGGGTCGTCGTGCTCGAGCGGCTTGCCCATGAGCCGACGTTCAGGGCCGCCGAGCGGGACGCGTTGCTTGACGTGTTCCGCGACGCCGGCGAGGACTTCGCCGAGGCGCAGGTGGCCCTGCGGGTGTTCCACTCATGAGGGGTCGAGCGGGCCCTCACGAGCCGTTCGTCGCCGCGGGCGCGTCTGCACGCGCCATGTCGCCGCTCGCGGCCTGCAGCGCGGCGAGCGCTGCCAGGCCGGCCGTCTCGGTGCGGAGGACGCGCGGCCCCAGCCGCGCGGCCAGGAATCCGGCCTGAGCGGCCTGGACGATTTCACTCTCGGCAAGTCCGCCTTCGGGACCGACGATCAGCGCGGCTCGGTCGCCCGCGACGACCGGGCAAAGGTCCTGGCGGGCGCCCGGCAGGAGCAACAGGCGGGGCCCCGCGGCCGGCAGCGCGGACAGCGCCGCACCGAAGCTGCCGAAGAAGTCGACCGGCGGAACCCGATTGCGGCCGCACTGGCAGCAGGCGGCGCGGGCGATCTCGGTCCAGTGCTGCACGCGCCTCGCTGCGCGCGCCGCGTCGAGGCGGACCACGCAGCGCTGCATGGATGCGACGAGTATCCGGTCGACACCGAGCTCGACCGCCTTCTCGACGATCCAGTCGAGCTTTTCGGCGGCGACCAGTGCCTGGACCAGCGTGAGGTGCAGCGGCGATTCGCGCTCGGTCGGATCGAACGCTTCGACCTGCGCCAGCGCGGCAGCGCCTTTGAGCCGCAAGGCGGCCGCGTACTCGCCGCCTCGCCCGTTGAACAGCACGATCGGCGCCCCGTCACGCAGCCTCAGCACACGCGCAGCGTGGTGCTCGACATCGGCCGGCAGGCGGACGGTCTCGCCGGCGGCAAGCGACGCGTCAACGAAGAAGCGCGGCAGCGACACGTCGAGGCGAGAAGGGAAACCCGGCGCGAAGCCGGGCCCGCGGCGTCGTCATGCGCCTGCGCCCGAGCGCGTCGGCGGCCTAGGCGGCGAGCCGCGCCGGCTCGTGCGGCGGGTCGGTCAGCGCCTTGACGAAGGTCGGCAGGGCGAACAGCCCGCCGTGCAGTTCCGCGTTGTAGTACTTCAGACCGCCGATGCGCCGCTCCCGCAGCCGGGCGCCGATGGCCTCGGTCGTCATCAGGCGCGGGTTGGCGCTGTCGCTGGCGATGCCCAGGCACCACAGCGAGCCGTACAGCGGGATGAACAGCGCCAGCGGGTGCACCTGCTTGAATACCTTGCGCAGGCTGGCCGCGTTCCTGCGGACCGTCTCCGGCGCGTAGACCGGCGTGCCCAAGTGCAGCGTCATCATGCCGCCCGGGTTCAGCCGTTCGCGGCAAAGGCGGAAGAACTCCTCCGAGTACAGGTGACACGCCGGCGTGTCCGGGTCGGTAAGGTCGAGCACTATCAGGTCGAACTTCTCGGCGGCGTGCTTGACGTACTCGAAGCCGTCGCCGATCCTGATCTCCAGCCGCGGATCGTCGAGCGCGCCCCTGTGGACCTGGCCCAGGTGTTCGCGCGCGACCTCGATCACCGCCGCATCGAGCTCGGCCATCACCACGCGCCTGACGCTCGGGTGCTTGAAGATCTCCTCCGACGAGCCGCCGTCGCCGCCGCCGACCACCAGTACCGACTGCGGATTCGGATGGGCGAGCAGCGCCGGGTGCGTCATGCACTCGTGATAGAAGAACTCCTCCTTCTCGGAGGTCATCAGGCGCCCGTCGAGGCGGAACAGCTTGCCGAACTGCGGCGTGTCGTAGACCTCGACGCGCTGGTACGGCGACTCGATCGTCTGCAGCCGCCGGCTGGCGGTGAAGCCGTAGCCCGAGTGGGCGTTGAGCCAGTCGAAGATCAGTTCGTCCCTGCCGGCGCCGCCGCCCGGTGCCTGCGCCGCCGAATCGGCGGCGATCGACTCCGTGCTGGCGGCCAGATCGCCGCGGTTGATTCGATTGACGACCTGGCTGGTCGGCCGGAAGGCCACCGTCAGCGCGTCGAACAACTGCCGCGCCTTGCCGCTGTTGTCGTCGGTGAAGTTGCAGACGTAGACGTCGAGCGTCACGCCGCGGCGCTCCGGCCAGGTGTGCAGCGCGAGGTGCGACTCGGCAAGCAGCACGGCGCCGGTGATGCCGCCGGGCTGTCCGTTGTAGTCGGGAAACAAGTGGTACTTCTCGTCGACGATGGTCAGCCCCGCGGCGATGGTCGCTTCGCGGCACAGCGTCGAGAGTTTTGCCAGATCCGTCAGCAGCGCGGCCGGGCAGCTGCAGTCGAACAGATCGCCAGTCAGGTGAAGTCCTTGCATCTTCGTCCCCCAGCAGGTCCGCCCTAATCGACCTGAATCGCGGTTCATCACCGCAACCCACGATCCGGGACCCGGCGCTGGTGCGCGGCGCGCGAGTCGGTTACAGCTTTCGCTGCGTCGATTGGACCTGGCGGGGGAAGATGCCTAACCAGCAGGCAACCCGTTGCTTCCGGTGCTCCGGATCGATTTTGGACCGCGGATGTTATAGGAATTCACCCGCCAAAGAAAGCGCTGCAGCACGAGGAGAATCGAGCGCGCCCTCGAGCTTTGACCGTGCGCAGCACGTCACAATCGGTCGGCCGCCGCCGAGGGTGCCGCTGCTAGAATTTTCTCCGGCCTCTCCGCCCGTCTCCGGCGCGCCAGCGCCCGCCCCGATACTCCCGCCTGTATGCCGGACATCGCCCCGACGCAACTGCCGCACCGCCTGCGGACGTGCAATTGGTCGCCGGCCCCGGCGTTGGGCGCCGAGCGCCGCGGCGTCGGCGAGTCGGCGGCGGCGGACGTATGCAGGCATTTCGGCCTTGCGGGCGACGACCCCGTTGCGAACGTGCAGGCCGTCTCACCCCGGGAGAACTCATCATGACGATCAAGGTTGCCATCAACGGCTATGGCCGCATCGGCCGCAACATCCTGCGCGCGCACTACGAAGGCGGCAAGAAGCACGACATCCAGATCGTGGCCATCAACGATCTGGGCGACACCAAGATCAACGCCCACCTGACCAGGTACGACACCACGCACGGCAAGTTCCCCGGCACGGTGGCCATCGACGGCGACTCGCTGGTGGTCAACGGCGACCGCATCAAGGTGCTGTCCAACCGCGACCCGTCGCAGCTGCCGTGGAAGGACCTCGGCGTGGACGTGGTGCACGAGTGCACGGGCTTCTTCACCAGCAAGGAGAAGGCTTCGGCGCACCTGAAGGCCGGCGCCAAGAAGGTGATCATCTCGGCGCCCGGCGGCAAGGACGTCGACGGCACGATCGTCTACGGCGTCAACCACGGCACGCTGAAGGGCTTGCACACCGTGATCTCGAACGCCTCGTGCACGACCAACTGCCTGGCGCCGATGGTCAAGCCGCTGCACGAGAAGATCGGTCTTGTGAACGGTCTGATGACGACGATCCACGCCTACACCAACGACCAGGTCCTGACCGACGTCTATCACGAGGACCTGCGCCGGGCTCGCGCCGCCGCGCACAACATGATCCCGACCAAGACCGGCGCCGCTGCCGCGGTCGGCCTGGTGCTGCCGGAACTGAACGGCAAGCTCGACGGCTACGCGATCCGCGTGCCGACCATCAACGTGTCGATCGTCGACCTGTCGTTCGTTGCCGGCCGCGACACCACGGTCGACGAGGTGAACGCGATCATGAAGGCGGCCGCCGACGGCGAGCTGAAGGGCATCCTCGGCTACAACGCCGAGCAGCTGGTCTCCAGCGACTTCAACCACGACCCGCGCTCGAGCATCTTCGAGGCCACCCTGACCAAGGTCTCGGGACGCCTGGTCAAGGTCTCGAGCTGGTACGACAACGAGTGGGGCTTCTCGAACCGCATGCTCGACACCACCGTCGCGCTGATGGCGGCAAAGTGACGGCCTGATCGAAGTCCTGCGCGCCTGGCGGCAGGGACATCGGCGGCAAGCGCACCGGCGGCTCCCCGCGACCGCGCCGCAAGCGGTCGCGGTGGCGGCGGCCCGGCAGAGGTGGCGGAGCGGGTAAGTACCAGTACTTTAGTCTTCGTCCCATTTCGCGAGCAAGTGCGCGGCACGGCTGCAGATCGCCGTCCGCGCCTGACTGCCTTGCTGCGCAGGCCGGTGTCATCGCCGGCCGGCCGTTGCGCGTTGTGCAGCGGCCCCGATCGGAGTTCTTGATGAAGTCGATGCGTTGGTGGGTTCTGCTGCTCGGCCTTGCGGCCCTCAGTGCCTCCGTGCTGGCCGCACAGCCTCGCCGCGCCGTGCCCGGCGACGAAGTCACGGCGCGGGTGATCGTCAAGTTCCGCGAACATGCAGGGGCCTCGGCGATGCGGGAGGCGCCCCCGGTGCGGTCGCGCATCGATGAACTGTCGGCGCGGCAGGCGGTGCCGCTGAAGCTCGCTCGCAGCGTTTCCGAGCGGACCCATGCGCTCTGGCTCGAGCGGCCGCTGCGCGGGCGCGAACTCGATCGGATGCTCAGGCGCCTTGCGGCCGACCCGGCGGTCGAGTACGCGGTGGCTGACAAGCGAAAGTACCGCGCGGCGATCCCGAACGATCCTCTGTTCAACCAGACGGCCGAGACCGGCCAGTGGTGGCTGACGACACCGAACAGCACCTTCGTTTCGGCCATCGACGGCCCGCGCGCCTGGGACCTGACCGTCGGCGCGCCCGGCGTCGTGGTGGCCGTGCTCGACACCGGCGC
>JBHJND010000530.1:0-1980 GCA_048497655.1 Caballeronia novacaledonica | reverse complement strand
GGCTCCCGATAGAGCCACACGCCGATCAGCAGTTGCAGCGACGGCCCGAGGTACTGCAGCAGGCCGAGGGGGGAGAAGGGAATGCGCCGCGCTCCGGCGGCGAACAGCAGCAGCGGCACGGCGGTCACCGGCCCGGCGGCGAGAAGCAGCAGCCGTGTCGCCGCGTCGCCTTCGGCGAAGCCGCTGTGGCCGCCGTGCGCAAGCCACAGCAGGTAGGCGGCGGCCAGCGGCGCCAGCAGCAGCGTCTCCAGCGCCAGCCCCTCGACTGCGCCGAGCGCCGCGGTCTTGCGCAGCAGGCCGTAGACGGCGAAGGTCAACGCCAGCACCAGGCCGATCCACGGCAGCGCGCCGGCCTGCCAGGTCAGCCAGGCGACGCCGACCGCTGCGACGCCGACGGCGGCCCACTGTGCGGGCCGCAGCCGCTCGTGCAGGAAGGCGGCGCCGATCAGCACGTTGACCAGCGGGTTGATGAAGTAGCCGAGGCTGGCGTCGACCACGCGGCCGGCGTTCACCGCCCAGATGTAGACGAACCAGTTGCCGGCCACCAGGATGCTGCTGGCGGCGAACCAGGCCAGCACGCGCGGCTGCCGGCGCAGGTCGGCGAGCCACTGCAGGCGGCGCAGCGCCAGCAGCAGCGCCGCGCACACCGCCAGCGACCAGACGATGCGATGGCCGAGGATCTCCAGCGGCGCGATCTGCTGCAGCGCCTTGAAGTAGATCGGGAAGACCCCCCACAGCAGGTAGGCGGCGGCGGCGTAGGCGATGCCGCGGTTCATCGTCGGCTCCGGGCGGGGCGGAGAAAGGTGAGCGGCCGATTATGCGGCGCCGGCACCGTTAGCATTGCCGCATGGGCGAGAAGATTCCGTTCGAGCTGCGCGAGGAGGAGATCGTCTTCGAGGCGATCCGCGCCCAGGGCGCCGGCGGGCAGAACGTCAACAAGGTCTCCAACGCGGTGCACCTGCGCTTCGACGTCCGCGCCTCCAGCCTGCCGGACGAGCTGAAGGCTCGCCTGCTGGCGCGCCGCGACCAGCGCATCAGCGGCGAAGGCGTGATCGTCATCAAGGCGCAGCAGCATCGCAGCCTGGAGAAGAACCGCGCCGAGGCGCTGGCCCGCCTGCAGGCGCTGGTGGCTGCCGCCGCCACCCTGCCGCGCGCGCGACGCGCCACGCGGCCGACTCTTGCCTCGAAGCAGCGTCGCGTCGAGTCGAAAGTGCGCAGCGGCCAGGTCAAGGCGCTGCGCGGCCGCGTCACCGACTGATCGCCGGGGCAATGACCAGCGAGGTACCGGCGGCGAGCCAGCACACGGCGTTCGAGGACGCGCAGGCAATCCTCACCGGCGCGCTGTTCATCGCGCTGGGCGTGGCGATGTTCGCGCAAGCGGGGCTGCTCACCGGCGGCACGGCCGGGCTGGCGTTCCTCATTCACTACGCCACCGGCTGGCGCTTCGGCGTGGTGTTCTTCGTCATCAACGTGCCGTTCTATGTCCTGGCGCTGCGCGCGATGGGCTGGACATTCACGGTCAAGACCTTCTGCGCGGTCGCCGCGCTGTCTCTGTTCAGCGAGCTGATGCCGCTGGTGCTGTGTTTCGATTTCCTGCAGCCCGTCTACGCCGGCGTGATGGGCGGCTTCCTCATCGGTGCGGGACTGCTGATGCTGTTCCGCCACAGGGCCAGCCTCGGCGGCATCAACATCCTGGCGCTGTACCTGCAGCAGCGGCACGGCTGGCGTGCCGGCAAGGTGCAGATGGCGATCGACTCCCTGATCGTGCTGGCCGCGCTGGGGCTGGTCGAGCCGTGGCTGATCGCCGTGTCGGTGCTCGGCGCGGTGGCGCTCAACCTCGTGGTGGCGGTGAACCACCGCCCCGGGCGCTATCTCGGGGTCTGAAGGCGAAAAAAAACCGCGGCAGTTGCCGCGGTTTGTCTGTCGGCGAAAAACGCCGGTCAGATCGGCTTGATTTCCGACGCCTGCGGGCCTTTCGGG
>JBHJND010000529.1:0-3131 GCA_048497655.1 Caballeronia novacaledonica | reverse complement strand
CGCGGCGTGCCCGAGCGGCGCGAGGCGTCGCGCCGTGCGGCGGCCAAGGCCGAACAGGCCTGCGCGCTGCTGCGCGAGGCCGGCCTGCCGTGCGAGATCGTCACCGGCGGCGGCACCGGCACCTTCATGTACGACGCCGGCGGCGGCATCTACGACGAGATCCAGCCCGGCTCGTTCATCTTCATGGACTTCGACTACGCCCGTAACGAGCGCGACGCCGACGTGCCGCAGTTCGAGCACGCGCTGTTCGTGATCGCCACGGTGATGAGCATGCGCGGCGACCGCGCCACCCTCGACGCCGGGCTGAAGGCGTTCTCGACCGACTCCGGGCCGGCGCGGCCGACCTTTTCCGGCTGGCAGGTGCACGCGGTCAGCGACGAGCACACGGTGCTGGCCCGCGTCGACGAGAGCGGCCCGGGCATAAAGATCGGCGCCAAGGCGCTGCTGGTGCCCGGCCACTGCGACCCGACCGTCAACCTGCACGACTGGATCGTCGCCGTGCGCAAGGGCCGGGTCGAGGACGTCTGGCGGATCGACGCCCGCGGCGCGGTTTTCTGAGCCGTTGCCGGCGCGCCCGCAACGGGCCGAACGCCGGGCCATTGCGCACAGTCAAGTCCGAGCGGTTTGGCGGCCCCTTGCCGCTGGTTGACCCCGCGGCACGGCGCTACGCTTGATCCGTCGATCGGACGGGGATGGCATATGGAACTCGGAGCGTTTGCGGCCAGCCAGCTGCCGAAGAAGGCGCTGGCGCTGGTGCTCGCCGGCGGCCGCGGCAGCCGCCTGCACGAGCTGACGGACATCCGCTCCAAGCCCGCCGTTTACTTTGGTGGCAAGTTCCGCATCGTCGACTTCACGCTGTCGAACTGCTTGAACTCCGGCCTGCGCCGCATCGGCGTGCTGACCCAGTACAAGAGCCACAGCCTGCTGCGCCACCTGCAGCGCGGCTGGTCGTTCCTGAAGCCCGAGCTGAACGAGTGGGTCGACCTGCTGCCGGCGCAGCAGCGCGTCGACGAGGCCACCTGGTACCAGGGCACCGCCGACGCGGTGTTCCAGAACCTCGACATCATCCGCAGCGAAGGGCCCGAGTACATCGTCGTTCTGGCCGGCGACCACATCTACAAGATGGACTACGGTGCCATGCTGCGCTTCCACGTCGAGCACGACGCCCGCTGCACGGTGGCCTGCTTCGAGGTGCCGATCGGCGAGGCGAGCGCCTTCGGCGTCATGGCCGTGAACGACGACGCCAGGATCGTCGAGTTCGTCGAGAAGCCGCCGCAGCCGCCGGCGATGCCCGGCCGGCCCGACCGCGCGCTGGCCAGCATGGGCATCTACGTCTTCGACGCCGAGTACCTGTACGAGCAGCTGGCGCGCGACGCCGCCGACCCGCAGTCGGTGCACGACTTCGGCCGCGACCTGGTGCCGGCGGCGGTCGCGCAGGGCGTGGCCTTCGCGCAGCCGTTCGACGACGCCTGCGTGCGCAGCGAGCAAGGAGAGCCGTCGTACTGGCGTGACGTCGGCACGATCGACGCCTACTGGGAGGCAAACATCGACCTGACGGCGACCAAGCCGCAGCTGAACCTGTACGACCGCAACTGGCCGATCTGGACCTACCAGGAGCAGCTGCCGTCGGCCAAGTTCGTGCACAACGAAGCCGACCGCCGCGGCGTGGCGGTCGAGTCGATGGTCTCCGGCGGCTGCATCATCTCCGGCGGCCTGTTCCGTTCGCTGCTGTTCTCCAACGTCCGCGTGCACTCCTGGTCGATCGTCAACTGGTCGGTGCTGCTGCCCGGCGTGCAGGTCGGCCGGCGCGCCCGCCTGACCCGGGCGGTGATCGACCGCGGCTGCAGGATCCCGGACGGCATGGTGATCGGCGAAGACGCGGAGGCGGACGCCCGCCGGTTCCGCCGCACCGCGGGAGGCATCACGCTGGTCACGCGCGGCATGCTGGCGCGTCTCGACTGACCGATGGCGAAGCCGCAACGCCGGCCCTGCCAGGCCGTCTGAATTCCGAATCCTTCGAGCCCGCCGCGAAGGCTTGCTGAATGAAAGTCCTGCAGGTTGCCGCCGAGATCTTTCCGTGGGTGAAGACGGGCGGGCTGGGCGACGTCGTCGCCGCCCTGCCACCGGCGCTCGCCCGCGCCGGCGCCGACGTGCGACTGCTGCTGCCCGGCTACGCGCCGCTGCTGCAGGCGCTGGAGAACTCGCGACTGGTGGCACGGCTCGGCAGCACCTTCGGCGCGGCGACCGTCGAGCTTCGGCGCGGCCGGCTGCCGGGGCTGGACCTGCCGGTCTACCTGATCGACTCGCCCTTTCTCTACGACAGGCCCGGCAACCCCTACCTGAGCCCGGACCGCGCCGACTGGCCGGACAACCCGCGCCGCTTCGGCCTGCTCGGCTGGGTCGGGGCGCACCTCGGCTGCGGTGACGTCGATCGCGACTGGCGCGCCGACGTCGTGCACGCGCACGACTGGCACGCCGGGCTGGCCTGCGCCCACCTGGCGCCGCACCCGGGCCCGCGGCCGGCGAGCGTGTTCACCGTGCACAACCTTGCCTTCGTCGGCGAGTTCGACGGCGCGCAACTGGCCGAGCTGCAGCTGCCGCGCTCGACCTTCGCGCCCGAGGGCCTCGAGTTCCACGGCAAGGGCTCGTTCATGAAGGCGGGCCTCTATTACGCCGACCAGCTGACCACCGTTAGCCCCACCTACGCGCACGAGATCCAGACCTCGGCCTTCGGCTGCGGCTTCGAGGGGCTGCTGATGCGGCGCGCGCCGGTGCTGGCGGGGATACTGAACGGCGTCGACTACGCGGTGTGGAACCCCGCCTCCGACCCGCACCTGGAGGCCCGCTTCGACAGCACCGAGCTCTCCGGCAAGGCAAAGGTCAAAGCGGCCCTGCAGCGCTCGCTCGGCCTGCGGGTCGATCCGCGGCAGCTGCTGATCGGAGTGGTCACGCGGCTGGCCTACCAAAAGGGAGTCGACCTGCTGGTGCAGTCGATGCGCACGCTCGCCGGCGAGGGGGTGCAGCTGGCGCTGCTCGGCAGCGGCGATCCACAGATCGAACGCGACCTGACCCAGCTCGCGCGCACGATGCCCGACAGCGTCTCGATCACCTTCGGCTACGACGATGCCCTG
>JBHJND010000528.1:0-5283 GCA_048497655.1 Caballeronia novacaledonica | reverse complement strand
CGGCGGCGATCTGCGCCTGCATGGCGCGCAGCCGCGGCTCCATCTCGCGCGCCGCCGCCGCATCGAGCTTGTAGTAGACGAACCAGTGCTGCATCGCTTGGCGCCGTCTCAGGCGGTGACGTCGACCAGTTCGTAGGGCATCGGCCGAAGTTCGAGCGTCGGCCCATTCGCAGCGCCGAGCCGCAGCGGCGCTTCGGCCTTCTCCTGCGGGCACTCGAACAGCAGGTCGAAGCCGCCGCCCGGTGCGGCGGCAGCCATCACCACCGTGCCCGCCGCCTCGGCATCGCCTTCGGCGAACACGTCGGCACCGGCCGGCGCCGCGGCCGCGCAGTGCGCCAGCTGCATGCGGCGCCTGAGCTTGCCGCGGTACTGGCTGCGGGCCACCACTTCCTGGCCCGGATAGCAGCCCTTGCTGAAACTGACCCCGCCGATGACCTCGAAGTTGATCATCTGCGGGACGAACTTCTCCTGCGTGACGGCGAATACCGTCGGCACGCCGGCGTCGATCTCGCTCCACCAGAAGGCTCCGCTGCCGACCGTGTGCAGTTCGGCAAGCCGTGAGGCGACCTGCCCGGCCTCCGTCGCCGGCGCAAGGACGAGGAAGCGCTCGGGCACGCGCGGCGAGCCGGGCAGGCGGGCGATGCGCGTTGCACCGTCCCGGACGCAATCGCCCGGTGCCGCCGGCACCGCAATGCCGAGCGCGCGCAGCTTTGCCTCGGCCGTCCTGCCGAACACCGCCGAGACATGCCAGGCAGCCGAGTCGTCGACCAGCTTCGCCTTGGCCCGCAGGACGAACATCGACAGGCGCTTGAGCACGCCGGGCAGAAGCTCGCGCGGCAGCAGCAGGCACACGTCGCGCTCGTCGCGCCACAGGCGGAAGGTGGACAGCAGACGACCCTTGGCCGTGCAATAGCCGGCGAGCGCCAGCCGGTCGGCGGCGAGATGCTCGACGTCGTTGGTCAGCTGGCCGTGCAGGAAGCGCGCCGCGTCGTCGCCGCTGGCGGCGATCACGCCGAGTTCGGTCAGCGGCGCGTGCACCGCCTCGCGCAGCACCGCCTCGGCCTGCTGCCGATCGAACTGCCAGCAGCCTGCCGCCGCCGGTGCCGCCGTTTGGACTTCAGGGTTCGCGTTGCTTGCTTCCATCGATGCATGCGAAGCAGACGGGCCTCGGTGCGCACGAAAGTATCATAGGACCGCATGAGTTGGCCGAGCCGCCGCAAGGGCGAATCTCTCGAACGGCGCGCCGGGTTGCTGCGATGAGCGCGCAGCGCCGTTCGCCCTCGCTGCGACCGGGTCGCGTTCTGCTCGTCGGCCTCGCGCTGATCCTGCTGGCGGCGCTCGGCGCCGCCGCCGCGCTCTGGCACCTGTACGACAGGCCGCTGGCGCTGCGAGACGAGCGGGTGGAGATCATGGTGCCGGCCGGATCATCGACGCGGTCGATCGCGCAGTCGATGCGCGAGGCCGGCGTCGACGTCAACGCGGACCTGTTCGTCGCCGCGGCGCGCTGGCACGAGGCGACCACGCGGCTGCGCGCCGGACGCTACGAGATCACGCGCGGCATGCGCATCGCCGACCTGATCGACCGCCTGGTCCGCGGCGAGACGCTGAAGGAAAAGCTCACCATAGTCGACGGCTGGACCTTCCGCGAGATGCGCGCCGCCCTGGCCGCGCATCCGCTGCTCAGGCGCGACAGCGAGAAGATGAACGACGCCCAACTGCTCGCCGCGGTCGGCGCGGGCGAGCCGAATCCCGAGGGCCTGTTCGCCCCGGACACCTACGTCTTCGACGCGGGCTCGAGCGACCTCGACATCCTGCGCCAGGCCTACCGCGCCCAGCAGGCGCGGCTGGCGCGCGCATGGCAGGAGCGGACGGCCGACCTGCCTCTGAAGTCGCCCTACGAGGCGCTGGTCCTCGCCTCGATCGTCGAGAAGGAAACCGGCCAGGCGGCAGAGCGCGGCCGCATCGCCGGCGTGTTCGTCAACCGCCTGCGCACCGGCATGCTGCTGCAGACCGACCCGACCGTGATCTACGGCCTCGGCGAGAAGTTCGACGGCAACCTGCGCAAGCGCGACCTGACCACCGACACGCCTTACAACACCTACACGCGCGCCGGCCTGCCGCCGACGCCGATCGCCCTGCCGGGGCTGGCGTCGATCGAGGCGGCGCTGAAGCCCGAGCCGACCCGGGCGCTGTACTTCGTCGCCCGCGGCGACGGCACCTCGCAGTTCTCCGAGTCGCTGGCCGAGCACAATCGCGCCGTGGCCAAGTACCAGCTGGGGACGAAGTGATGACGCCGCGCGGCCGCTTCGTCACGTTCGAGGGCATCGACGGCGCCGGCAAGAGCACGCAGATCGCCTTCGTCGAGCACTGGCTGCGGCAGCGCGGGATCGACGTGCTGCTCACCCGCGAGCCGGGCGGCACGCCGGTCGGCGAGACGCTGCGCGAGATGATCCTGCACCGGCCGATGCAGCCACGCACCGAGACCCTGCTGATGTTCGCCGCCCGCTGCGAGCATGTGCTGGCGGTGATCGAGCCGGCGCTGGCCGGCGGCCGCTGGGTGCTGTGCGACCGCTTCACCGACGCCACCTATGCCTACCAGTCCGGCGGGCGCGGCATTCCCGCGGCCGACGTGGCGGCGCTCGAGCGCTGGGTACACCCGCAACTGCAGCCCGACCTGACGCTGTTGTTCGACCTCGATCCGGCGATCGCCGCCGAGCGCCTGGCCCGCGCCCGGCGCAGCGACCGCTTCGAGGCCGAGGAGCGCGACTTCTTCACCCGCGTGCGTGAGCACTATCTGGCGCGGGCAAGCGCCGAACCGCGGCGGTTCTTCGTCGTCGACACTTCGCAGGACAAGCCGGTGGTACAGGCGCGACTGGTCGAGGCGGTCGGCCGCCTGCTATGACGCCGCGCCGACTGCCCTGGATGGAGCCGGTGTGGCCGCTGCTGCCGCCGCTGGCGGCGCGCGGCGTGCACGCGGTGCTGCTGCACGGCCTGCGCGGGATCGGCAAGAAGAGCCTGGCGCTGGACTTTGCCGAGTCGCCGCTCTGCCGCTCGCCGCAGGCCGACGGCCACGCCTGCGGCCACTGCGACGAATGCCGGCTCAGCACCGCCTTCAGCCATCCCGACCTGCGCTTCGTGCTGCCGCAGGCGCTGGCGGAGACGCTGCTGCCGCAGGCCGTCGACGAGGACGAGACAGGCGAGGTGGCGCCTGAAGCGGGCGAGGGCGACGCCAAGGTGGGCCGTGCCAGCCGCGAAATCCGCGTCGACCAGGTGCGCGCGCTCGCCGGTTTCCTCGGCATCGCCGCCTATCGCGGCGGACAGCGGGTGGTCGTGCTGGCGCCCGCCGAGGCGATGAACACGATTGCCGCCAACACGCTGCTGAAAGTGCTCGAGGAGCCGCCGGCGGCGACGATGTTCGTCCTGGTTTCCGACGCGCTCGACGAGGTGCTGCCGACGATCCGCTCGCGCTGCGTGCTGGTGCAGGTGCCGGTCCCGGAGGCGAAGGCCTGCCTGACGTGGCTGGCCGAGCAGGGGATCGCCGACCCTGCGGCGGCGCTGGCGCTCGCCTCCGGCGGCCCGCTGGCCGCGCTGGCAGAATCGGCCGAGGAGACGATGGCGCCCGAGCTGTCGGCGGCACTGTACCGGATGCTCGAGCGCGGACCGGCGCTGACCGCCGCGCAGATCGCCGCAGGTATCGGCCGCGACCCGCCGGTGCCGGCCTGCGTCCGGCTGATGCAGTGCTGGGCCTACGACCTGATCCAGTACCGCGCGCGCGGATCGGTCCGCTATCATCCGCAGCGCGAGGCGAGCATCGGGCCGCTGGCCGCGTCGGCTCGCAGCGACGACCGACTGTGGGGCTGGGTCGACGCGCTGAAGGCGGCCAGCGCGGCGCGCGAGCACCCGTTGAATGCGCGGCTGGTCATCGAATCGCTGCTTGCCGGGTATATCGAAGTCTTTTGACGATCGCAGATGAGCGACACACCGAACACCCGATTCGGCGGCGGCACGGCCGACCTGCTTGGCGGCCCGACGACGGCCGGCGGCGGCGCCCGGCCGGCCATCCTGTCGCTGGCGATCAAGGAAAAGGCTGCGCTGTACGCCGCCTACATGCCTTACCTGAAGAACGGTGGCGTGTTCGTGCCGACCAACCGGCCGTACAAGCTCGGTGACGAGGTCTACCTGATCCTTACGCTGATGGACGACCCGACCAAGTATCCGATCGCCGGCCGCGTCGTCTGGATCAGTCCGGCCGGTGGCACGGCTCGCACGCCCGGCATCGGTGTGCACTTCCCGGGCGACGAGACGGGCGTTGCCGCTCGGCGGCGCATCGAAGAGCTTCTGGGCGGGGCGATCAAGTCGGGCCGGCCGACGCATACGATCTAGCGATCCGCCCGGCTACGGCGGCGGTGCCGTGTACGTCGATTCGCACTGCCACCTTGCCTTTCCCGAACTGGCCGGCGACATGGACGGCGTGTTGGCGCGCATGGCCGCGGCCGGCGTCGGCCATGCGCTGAGCGTCTGCACGCGGCTGGAAGAGTTCGAGCCGATCCACGCCCTGGCGCTGCGCGACGGGCGGATCTTCGCCTCGGTCGGCGTTCACCCGGACACCGGCGGAACCGAGGAGCCGACGGTTCGGCGGTTGGTCGAACTTGCCGCCCGGCCGCGGGTCATCGCCGTGGGCGAGACTGGGCTCGACTATTACCGGCTGCCGGAGCCGCTCGACTGGCAGCGGGACCGCTTCCGCGTGCACATCCGGGCCGCCCGCGAAGCGGGCAAGCCGCTGATCATCCACACCCGTGCGGCCGCCGCCGACACGCTCAGGATCATGCGCGAGGAGCGGGCGGGCGAGGTGGGCGGCGTGATGCATTGCTTCACCGAGTCGCTCGAGGTCGCCCGCGAGGCAATCGACATGGGCTTCTTCGTTTCGTTCTCGGGCATCCTGACCTTCAAGAACGCGCGTGAACTGCAGGCGGTGGCCAGGGCGTTGCCGCTGGAGCGGCTGCTGATCGAGACCGACGCCCCGTACCTGGCTCCGGTCCCGTACCGGGGTCGCACCAACGAGCCTACCTTCGTTATTCATGTGGCGGGCAAGCTGGCGGAGCTGCTGGGCACGTCGACCGACCACATCGAGGCCGCTACTACTGGAAATTTCTTACGTTGTTTCAATGTCATGCGGTCGTAAGCTCATGCGGCATGTTAGAAGTGAGCGAGCCGTCGGTATGGCTTCAAAGCCGCGCTTTTACAGCGGCTTACGGTTTATTCATGAGGTACTTTCTAGGTTGC
>JBHJND010000527.1:0-6389 GCA_048497655.1 Caballeronia novacaledonica | reverse complement strand
CCGCTCGCGCACGCGCGCCAGTTCCGGATCGTCGGCGCAGCCGCCGGCCAGCCCGATGCGCAGCACGACGACGATCCGGGCAGACTCGCGGCGCACGTCGATCGATATGCCGTCGGGCAGCGCGCCCGAGGGGTGGCGCACCGCCCGCTGGATCAGCGGCAGCAGCAGCATCGGGTAGAAGCGGCTGGCCCGGCATTCGTCGGCCAGCGTCGCCGTCAGCTTCGGCCGTCCGCCGTGCACGGCAGTGACCACTTCGAGGTAGGCCTGCACCAGCTGGAGTTCGGCCTCGACCGTCGAGCCGGTCTCGCGCAGTCGCGGCAGCGCGGCGCGCAGGTAGGTGATCAGCCGGTCGAGGTTGGCGGCGGCGCGCTGCGGGTCACGGGCGTACAGCGCTTCGATGTCGACCAGCGTGTCGAACAGGAAGCGCGGCTCCACCTGCGCCTGCATCGCCGCCAGCCTGGACTCGAGGACCTGGTGCTCCAGCGTGCCTCGCCGGCGCTGGGCCGCCTCGAACTCGATCTGCGTCCGGCTGCGCCGCTGCGCCAACTCGGCCACCGCGTAGATGATGCCGCCGAGCAGCAGCATGTTGAGGTACTCGCCGACCAGCATCAGCGGCAGCGCCGGCGGCCCCTTGCCCTTCGTGGCGGCCATTTGCGCGACGTAGTCGCTGCCGCCCGCGAGGTGCCACACGGCCACGCCAGCCACCGCCGCCACGGCGCTGGCGCCGAGCAGCGCGTAGACGACGCGCGTCGTGCGGTCGAGCCAGCGGTCACTGCCGGCATCGGCGAGCAGCCAGCCGACGAACATGATGAGCGACGCGAGCATCGGCAGCGCCAAGTGCACCGTTCCCTGCACCGGCTGCCAGCCCGCCTTCTCGAACATCTGCAGCTGGTGCGGCAGCATGACCAGCGTGATCAGCAGGCCGATGGCCAGCGCGACCAGCCAGCGGCGCGCCGGCGTGCCGCCGATGGCGCGCCGGACGAAGGTGACGGCATCGCGCCAGGCCGGGCGCGACTCGGTGGGCAGGATGACGGCGTTCATCGTCTCCGGGCGTTTCAGGCGAAGGCCGGTGCCGCCGCTGCGGTCGGCAGCGGCAGCCTCAGGGTGGCGACGACGCCGCGCGGGGCGCCGGCGGCCAGTTGCAGCGATGCGCGCGTGCCGTACAGGCCGGCCAGCCGCGAGCGAGTGTTGGCCAGGCCGACGCCGCTGCCCTTGACCGCGGTGAAGCCGGCACCGGTGTCGCGCACCTCGATCTCGACGTCGTCGCCGGCGCGGCTGGCGCGGATGTCGATGCGTCCGCCCTCGGGCAGCGGACCGAGGCCGTGCTTGACGGCGTTCTCCACCAGCGTCGGCAGCACCATCGGCGGCATCGGCGCATCGAGCAGGCCGGCCTCGGCCGAGATGGAGAACTGCAGCCGCTCGCCCATCCGCATCTGCAGGATGGTCAGGAACGAGCGTGCCAGGTCGAGCTCGCGGCCGAGCGTCGAACTGCTGCTGCGCATCGACGGCAGCGCCGCGCGCAGGTAGTCGATCAGGCAGGAAAGCATCTCGCGGCCGCGCTCGGGGGTCGTCTCGTACAGCCGCCGCACGTTGGCCAGCGTGTTGAACAGGAAGTGCGGCTCGATCTGCGCCTGCAGCGCCGACAGGCGCGCCTGCAGCATCTGCGCGCCCAGCGCCTGGTCGGCGCACTCGGCGTCGCACAGCATCCGCCGCTGCTGCTCGTCCTCGCGCACCAGGTAGAACAGCGCGTAGCCCAGCGAGCCGAGCAGTGCCCAGGTGAGCCAGACGCCCGCCAGGTAGGCCGGCTCACGCCCCAGGGTGGGCAGCCAGCCGTACACCCACGCGCGCAGCAGCACGGCCAGCGCCGAGCCGGCGAGCACCAGCAGCACGCCGACGGCCAGCGCGGCGCGCCGCCCCAGCCCGCGCGCCACGGCGATGCCGTCGGCGGCGGCGATGGTCGCCAGCAGCAGCAGCCCGCTGATCAGGTTCTGGCGCAGGAAGCGCAGCGTCGACATCGCCCAGTCGCCGAGGTCCTCGTACTGCAGGTCCGTCAGCAGGCGGCCGACGACCACGGCCAGGCAGAAGTAGAACACCGCCGCCACCGTGCGCAGGTTGAAGATGCGGCAGAAAGCCGCGCGCGGGGTCAGCGGTTGCGCGCAAGACGCCGCGGGGGCGGGCGGAGGCCGTTGCATGGCGAAGATTGTCGGCAAGCCCGGCGGCCAGCGCAACGCCGGGCGACGAACCGTCGGTGTGCACGGACGAAACCGCCCTCCCGGCGACGAAACCGGCGCGCCGCCCGGGCCCGCCGGCGCTGTGCCCGGCGGGCCATACCTATAATCGCCGCTCTTCTCGCGCACCCAGAGCAGCCCGTTTTGAACGACAAGACCGAGCCCGGCGAACCGCTGCGCCGTCGCGGCGGCCGCGGCCAGGATGCGACGCCGGAGCCGAGTCGGCACGGCCGCCTGCTGGCGGAGGCGCGCTGGATCGTCGGCGCGCTGGCGGTCGTCGCCCTGGCCTCGGTGCTGGCCACCTACACGCGCAGCGATCCCGGCTTCTCGCACACCGCCACCGCGGCGGCGGTAGCCAACCTCGGCGGCCGGATCGGCGCCTGGGTCGCCGACGTCGCGCACATGGTGCTCGGCTACTCGAGCTGGCTGGTGGTCGTCGCCGGCCTCGCCTGGGTCGTGCGCGGCTTCCGTCGCCTGCACGCCCCCTACGCGCAGCAGGGCCTGCCCGACTGGGTGCAGGCGGCCGGCTTTCTGGTGCTGCTGTTCGGCTGCGCCGGTCTCGAGGCGCATCGCCTGCAGTGGATCGCCGGCAGCCTGCCGCAGGGCGCGGGCGGCGTCCTGGGCGCCGCGGTGGCCGGCGCGCTGCAGGCCGGGCTGGGCTTCACCGGCGCCACGCTGGCGCTGCTGGCGGCGATCGCTCTCGGGGCCAGCCTGTTCTTCGACTTCTCCTGGATCGCAGTGGCCGAGCGCACCGGGGTCGCCTTCGAAAGGCTGTTCTCCCGCTTGCGCGAGCGGCGCGAGGTGCAGGAGGACCGCGCGATCGGCGAGGCGGCCCTGGTGGAGCGCGACCACCTGCTGCAGACCGAGCGCGAGCGGATCGAGGAGACCTTGCCGATACACATCGAGCGGCCGCCACCGCGGGTCAAGGTCTCCGAGCGCAAGCTGAAGGAAAAGCAGGTGCCGCTGTTCGCCGAGCTGGCCGACGCGCGGCTGCCGACGCTCGACCTGCTCGACGAGGCGCCGGCCGACGTCGAGTCGATCGCAACCGACACGCTGGAGTTCACCTCGCGCCTGATCGAGAAGAAGCTGAAGGACTTCGGCGTCGAGGCGGCGGTGGTCGCCGCCTATCCGGGGCCGGTGGTCACCCGCTACGAGATCGAGCCGGCGATCGGCGTCAAGGGCAGCCAGATCGTCAACCTCGCCAAGGACCTGGCGCGGGCGCTGTCGCTGGTGTCGATCCGCGTGGTCGAGACGATCCCGGGCAAGAACCTGATGGGGCTGGAACTGCCCAATCCGAAGCGGCAGATGGTGCGGCTGTCGGAGATCCTCGGCTCGACCACCTACAACGACAGCCACTCGCTGCTGACGCTGGGGCTGGGCAAGGACATCGCCGGCAAGCCGGTGACCGTCGACCTGGCGCGCATGCCGCACCTGCTGGTGGCGGGCACCACCGGCTCGGGCAAGTCGGTCGGCATCAACGCGATGATCCTGTCGGTCCTGTACAAGGCCGACCCCTCGCAGGTGCGCCTGCTGCTGATCGACCCGAAGATGCTGGAACTGTCCGTGTACGAGGGCATCCCGCACCTGCTGGCACCGGTGGTCACCGACATGAAGGAAGCCGGGCACGCGCTGAACTGGTGCGTGCACGAGATGGACCGCCGCTACCGGGTGATGAGCAGGCTCGGCGTGCGCTCGCTGGCCGGCTTCAACCAGAGGATCGAGGAGGCGCGCGAGAAGGGCGAGATCATCGGCAACCCGTTCTCGCTGACGCCTGAGAGCCCCGAGCCGCTCGAGCCGATGCCGATGATCGTGGTGGTGATCGACGAGCTGGCCGACCTGATGATGGTCACCGGCAAGAAGGTCGAGGAACTGATCGCGCGCATCGCGCAGAAGGCGCGCGCCAGCGGCATGCACCTGATCCTCGCCACCCAGCGGCCCAGCGTCGACGTCATCACCGGGCTGATCAAGGCCAATGTGCCGGCGCGGATCAGCTTCCAGGTCTCCAGTCGCGTCGATTCGCGCACCATCCTCGACCAGATGGGCGCCGAGACGCTGCTCGGCCAGGGCGACATGCTGTACCTCGCGCCCGGCCACGGCCTGCCGGTGCGCGTGCACGGCGCCTTCGTCTCGGATGCCGAGGTGCACCGCGTGGTGAGCAGCCTGAAGGAGCGCGGCGAGCCGCAGTACGTCGAGGGCGTGCTGCAGGCGCCGGAGGTGGCGGAGATGAACGCCGAGGGCGGCCAGGCCGGCGGCGAGGCCGACCCGCTGTACGACCAGGCGGTGGAAGTGGTGCTGAAGAACCGCCGTGCCTCGATCTCGCTGGTGCAGCGGCACCTGCGCATCGGCTACAACCGCGCCGCCCGCCTGCTGGAGGACATGGAGAAGGCCGGCATGGTCTCGCCGATGCAGAGCAACGGCAACCGCGAGATCCTGGTGCCGCACCGGGAGGCAAGCTGATGCGGCGGCTCGCCGCCGCCGCGGCGATGCTGCTGGCGCTGGCTGCGGCCGCGCCGGCGCAGGCCGGCGCGGTGGCCGCGCTGCGCGAGTTCCTGGCGCAGACCAGGACGGCGCGCGGCGAGTTCACGCAGCAGGTCAGCCGCGGCGGCGCGCAGGCGGCGCCGCCGTCGAGCGGCACCTTCTACTTCGAGCGGCCCGGCAGGTTCCGCTGGATCTACGCCCGGCCGTACGAGCAGGTGCTGGTGGCCGACGGCGAGCGGCTGTTCCTCTACGACAAGGACCTCAACCAGGTGACGGTGAAGAAGGTCACCGCCGCGCTGCCGGCCTCGCCGGCGTCGATCCTGTTCGGCGGCAACGAGTTCGAGCGCGACTTCGTCGTCACCGAGGCGGGCACGCGCGACGGCCTCGAGTGGCTGAAAGCCGTGCCGCGGGCGAAGGACTCGCAGTTCGAGCGGATCGAGATCGGCTTTCGCGACGGCGCGCCGGCGGCGATGGTGCTGGCCGACAGCTTCGGCCAGGTCTCGCGGCTCGCCTTCAGCCGTTTCGAGAGAAACGCGAAGCTCGACGCGCAGCTGTTCCGCTTCGTGCCGCCGGCCGGCGCCGACGTGCTCGAGGAACGCTAGCGCCGCTGCCCCGGACCCGGGCGCCGCGCGTGCACGTAGATCTGCACCGCCGCCACGGCGGTGGCCAGCGCCAGCAGCGGATAGACGACGTACATCTCGGGGCGCCGGACGCACTCGGTGCACAGTACCTCGTACTTGATGCCGAGCTCGTAGCCGAGATAGAGCACCCACAGCCCGGTGACGACCCACGCCGTCCTCGAGCCGCTCCACTGCGACAGCGCGGCCAGGACAATGATCGGCAGCAGGATCAGCGCCGGGTAGTCGATCAGGATGTAGACGATCTGCGGCATGCGCGGTTCCCGGCGCCTGCGACGGCGCGGTGCTGGCTATTCTGGTCGGGTTGCGGCGCATGCTAGCTCCGGACGGCAGCCGAAGACAGGCCGGCGGTACGGGACGGGCTTGCCGCGCGTCCGGCGCCGGCGCGGCCGGGCCGAGGTGCTAGCCTCGTTCGCCTCGCTGGCGCGCCGGCGGCCGACGACGATGACCACCGACCTGTTTGCTGAAGACAACCCGGCCGCGCCGCTCGCTGAGCGGCTGCGCCCGCGCCGGCTCGACGAGGTGATCGGCCAGGCGCACCTGCTCGGCCCCGGCAAGCCGCTGCGGGTGGCCTTCGAGTCGGGCCGGCCGCACTCGATGATCCTCTGGGGGCCGCCGGGGACGGGCAAGACGACGCTGGCGCGGCTGATGGCCGACGCCTTCGGCCTGGAGTTCATCGCCATCTCGGCGGTGCTGGGCGGGGTCAAGGACATCCGTGATGCCGTCGAACGGGCGCAGGCGGCGCGGGCGGCCAGCGGCAAGCCGACGGTGGTCTTCGTTGACGAGGTGCACCGCTTCAACAAGGCGCAGCAGGACGCCTTCCTGCCGCACGTGGAGTCGGGGCTGTTCGTATTTGTCGGCGCCACGACGGAGAACCCCTCGTTCGAGCTGAACGGCGCGCTGCTCTCCCGCTGCCGGGTCTACGTGCTCGAGCCGCTGCGGGCGGAAGACGTGCGCCGGATCGTCGACCGCGCCCTGGAAGACCGGGAGAACGGCTTGGCTGGGGCGGGGCTGACGATAGAGGCCGCCGAACGCGACCGTCTGG
>JBHJND010000526.1:0-1523 GCA_048497655.1 Caballeronia novacaledonica | reverse complement strand
CGCCGCGGAACTTGAAGGCGCCCATCCGCTGCAGGTTCTCGCACTTGAAGTAGAGCGTCGCGCCGGTGAGCTCGTCGGCGGTGCGCGAGGTCAGCACGGGCGTGCGGTGCGCCACGCCGTGCAGGCGCGCGGCGGCCGCCTCGACGTCGGCGAAGGAGATCGGCAGGGTCATGGCGGGTGGCCTCGGCGGCAGGCGATGCGTTGGCGCCGAGTTTAGGGCGCGGCGCCCGCGCGCCGCGGCGATCCGCCTTGTATCTTCAGGCCTCGGACCAGCTCGGGTAGCCCGAGCGGCCTCTGGGCCAGTCATTGAAGCCCGTGCCTGAGCACTGGGCACCCGAGTTGGACCGTCCTTTCTTGCAGCCCGAACGGTTGTAGGAACTTGCAGTTCGCATAGACAAGGATGGGAGCGAAGGGACGTGTCCGACTCTGTTTTCGTGGGTATCGATGTCTCCAGCCAGACGCTGGAGGTGGCCAGTAGCGCGCAGGCCAAGACCTGGCAGCTGGCGAACGACGCAACTGGCATTGAACAGCTGGCTGTTGAGCTTGCCGGCTTGAAGCCGGCGCTGGTGGTGCTGGAGGCCACCGGCGGCTACGAGTTCGAGGCGGCCTGCGCACTGCAAGCCGCGGGGCTTGCAGTGGCGGTGGTCAACCCGCGCACGGCGCGCGACTTCGCCCGCGCGATGGGTGCGCTGGCCAAGACCGACGCGCTGGACGCGCGCATGCTGGCGGCCTTCGCCCGGGTGCTGCACCAGCACCCCGAGCATGAGCGCTTCGTCAAACCCCTGGCCGACGCCGAGCTGCAGCGGCTGCAGGCGCTGGTGCTGCGCCGCCGCCAGCTGGTGCAGATGATCACCTCCGAGCGCCAGCGCATGCGTGTCTCGCATGCAGCCGCCCGACCCAGCATCGAACGGGTGATCGAGTTCCTCAAGACCGAACTCGCGGATTGCGACGCCGACGTCGCGGCCCATGTGCAGCGTCACCACGCCGAGCTCGCCACCGCCCTGGCCAGCGTGCCTGGCATCGGCGCGGCCAGCGTGGCGGTACTGCTGGCGGAGTTGCCCGAGCTTGGCAAGCTCGACCGCCGCCGTGTGGCCGCCCTAGTCGGCGTGGCGCCGCTGAACCGCGACTCCGGCCAGATGCGTGGGCAGCGCACGATCTGGGGCGGGCGCGCCGACGTGCGGCGCACCCTGTACATGGCCACGCTCACCGCGGTGCGCCACAACCCCATCCTCAAGACCCACTACGAGCGTCTCCTGGCTGCGGGCAAACGCAAGAAGGTCGCCCTCGTGGCCTGCATGCGCAAGCTGCTGACCATGCTGAACGCCATCGCCAAGCACGGGTCGAACTGGGATCCGACACTCCATCACGCTTGACTGCCAAGACGGTTGCTCAGGCGGGTTTGACGGCGCTGCGCACCTGGTCGAGCGCGGTCGGGTCCTCGATCGTCGTCAGGTCGCCCGGGTCGCGACCCTCGCACAGGGCCTGGATCGAGCGGCGCAGCAGCTTGCCCGAGCGGGTCTTCG
>JBHJND010000525.1:0-2644 GCA_048497655.1 Caballeronia novacaledonica | reverse complement strand
TGGATCTGCCGGTTGGTGTTGCTCTCGGCGATGTGGTCGAGGTCGACCAGCGAGATCGTGCCGACCCCGCTTCGCGCCAGTGCCTCGGCGACCCACGAGCCGACGCCGCCGACGCCGACCACGGCCACCCTCGCGGCGCGCAGCCTGCGGTAGCCGTCCTCGCCGTAAAGCCGCGCCACGCCGGCGAAACGTCGCTCGATGTCGGGTCGATCCGACGGCTCCGGCGGCGAGGGCGGCTGGGCCTGCATCGTCGCGCGCGTCAGGTGCCGCGGACCATCTGCACGATCCGGTTGACGTCGATCGTTCGCGCCTGCTGCTCGATCTGCGGCTGGTAGCGGCCCTGCAGCGCGCGCGCCTCCTGCACCACGCCGTCGAAGGCATCCTTCAGCATCTGCGTGCTCATCGTGCGCCCGCCGGCGTAGTAGCGCACGGCGACCTTGCCGAGCGCGTAGGTGGTGGCGAACGAGAAGGCCATGCCGGTGGCGCCGCGCGCCAGCCCGCCGGCCATCCGCCCCGCCACCTTGCCGAACAGGCCGCCGATCAGCTTGCGGCCGATCTCCTCCAGGTACTGGCCGGCCAGGCCGACGCCCATCGCCGCCAGCAGGTCCTTGATGTGGCCGCGATCGAGTTCGTAGCCGTGTGCCTTGCCGATCCGGTACACAAGGCGCATCTGCAGCGGGATGATCGCCATCGACGCCATCGACTGCGGCAGCAGTTCGAGCGCGCCGTTCAGGATCGAGGCGTTGAGGACCATCTTGTCCAGCTCGGCGCTGTCCGCGGCCACGCTGGCAACGACCGGCCCCGGCTTCGCCGGCGCCTCCGTCGTCGACGTCTGCCCGGACGGCGCGGCGGCCGGCAGCGGCAGCGTGACCAGCGCGTCTGCCACCGCGGCCGGCTCGGCCATCTGCGGCGGCGTCAGCTTCAGCGCCGCGCCGAGATCGGCGAGGAACTTCGTCTCGGCCTCGTTGCGCAGGTCGTCGGCGTCGCACACGCCCACGGCCAGCTCGAAGGCGAGCTGGCGCACTTCGTCGCTGCCGAGCGCGGCTGCGGCCTTCGCCACGTCGATGCGCTTGAGCAGCACGTCCTGGTACAGCGCGGGCAGGTTCAAGCCGCCCGCCTCGGCGCCGAGCGACTCGGCGACGCGCCTTACTTCGTCGCGCTCGGCATCGGCCTTGCGGCCATCGGCATAGGCGGCCATCAGCGCGATGGCCAGCACCGCGCGGGTTTCCTCGGCGTTCATTTCGGCACTCCCGTTTCTCTGCACTTCAGCTCGGGCGGCAAGCTTGCCACACCGCTGCTGCACCAACCCGCCCGGGCGGTGCACACTGGCGCCCGTGAAAACCCCTGCCGACGCCCCGCCCGACGCGCCGACGCGGCTGCTCGCCGTCTACCCGTCGCTCGCCGATCTGCCGTCCGGCCTGCACCTGGAACTGCTGCGCAGCCTGGCGGTCGTGCGGCTGCCGGCGGGCAGTTCGCTGTTTCACGAGAGCGACGCCTGCGGCGGCTTCCCGATGGTCCTGAGCGGGCGCGTGCGCATCGGCCGCACGCTGGCCGACGGGCGCGAGCTGGTGCTGTACGACGTCGGCCCCGGCGAGACCTGCGTGCTGTCGACCTCCTGCCTGCTCGGCAGCGCGCGCTACAACGCGCACGGCGCCTGTGAGACCGACGTCGAGCTGGCGCTGCTGCCGCGCCCCCTGTTCGACCGTCTGCTGGCGGAGCACCCGCCCTTCCGCAACGCCGTCTTCAGCCAGTTCGGAGAGCGGCTGGTGCGGCTGGTCGAGCTGGCCGAGGCGGTCGGCTTCCAGCGCGTCGAGCAGCGGCTGGCGGCCGCGCTGCTCGGCAGCGGCCGCGAACTGCACACTTCGCACGAGAAGCTGGCGCGGCGGCTCGGCGCATCGCGCGAAACCGTGAGCCGGGCGCTGAAGGTCTTCGAGGGCAACGGCTGGCTGCGGCTGCATCGGGGAACCATCGACATCCTGCAGCCGCAGCCGCTGCGGGCGCTGGCCGACGCCGCCGGCCCTTCTGTGACGGCCGTCACTGAACGCCGGGCCGGCCGGCCCTAATCTGCCGCCATTGGGTCCGGTCGCGGGCCCGTCGACCAACCTGACGAGGAGTCAAACATGAAAGCCAACGTAGGCGGCATCGACCGCGTCCTGCGCATCGCCGTCGGCGCGCTGCTGGTGGTGCTCGCGGCGCTGAACGTGATCGGCGTCTGGGGCTACATCGGCGTCGTGCTGGTGGCCAGCGGGCTGCTGCGCTTCTGCCCGGCCTACCTGCCGTTCGGCTTGAGCACCTGCCCGATGAAGCAGGGACAGGCGAAGAGCTGAGCCGCGCCTGACGGCCGCTGCGCCGGTGCCTGCTGCCGGCGTCGCGGCCCGGTGGCGCCGCCCGCGCGCCGCTACTGCACCGCCTTGACCATGTCCTCGACGACCTTCTTCGCGTCGCCGAAGACCATCATCGTCTTGTCCATGTAGAACAGCTCGTTGTCCAGCCCGGCGTAGCCGGCGGCCATCGAGCGCTTGTTGACGATGATCTGCCGCGCCTTGTGCGCCTCGAGGATCGGCATGCCGGCGATCGCCGACTTCGGGTCCTTGGCCGCCGGGTTGACGACGTCGTTGGCGCCCAGCACCAGCACCACGTCGGT
>JBHJND010000524.1:0-4672 GCA_048497655.1 Caballeronia novacaledonica | reverse complement strand
CTCGGCCAGTACGCGGGGAATCGACGGCTCGCCGTAACGCATCGCCAGCCGCACGTCGACGTCGAGCCCGCGCTCGCCAAGGTAACCGCGCAGCAGCAGCGCCTGCTCGCCCGAGTGGTACATGAGCGGTGAGCCCTTGTCGGTCCAGATGGCGGCGTACTTGGCCGCCGACTTCCTCGGCCGCACGGTGAGGATGATGCCGTGCAGGATCGGCAGCCAGACGGCGCGCGGGATCTCGACCACGCGCGGGTCGGACAGGAACTGCCTCAGGTAGCGTCGCACCGCACCGGGCTCAGGCGCCTCCGGCGTGCCGAGGTTGACCAGCAGCACGGCGGCGCGGGCCAGCGCGCCGTGCGTGTACTCGCGTTCTCGGTCGAAGGGCATTGTCTTGCTCACTCCCGCGACAGCGCCGACGACAGCAGCCTGGCGGTGATGTCGACGATCGGAATGACGCGCTCGTAGGCCATGCGCGTCGGGCCGATCACCCCTAGCGTGCCGACCACCTTGCCGTCGACCTCGTAGGGCGCCACCACCAGGCTCGTCTCGTCGAGCGGCACCGTCTTCGAATCGCCGCCGATGTAGATCTGCACGCCCTGCGCCCGGCCCGAGATCTCCAGCAGTTGCATCAGCCGGGTCTTGTGCTCGAACAGGTCGAACAGCGCGCGCAGCTTGTCCAGGTTGGCGGCGAGGTCGCTCACCTCGAGCAGGTTGCGCTCGCCGGCCACCACCACGGCGTCGTTCTCCTCGGCCGCCTGCTCGCCGGCGGCCACCGCCGCCTCCATCAGGGCGGCGATCTCCGAGCGCAGCGCGTTGAGGTCGCCGTGCAGCCGCGCCCGCGCCCGGTCGAAGCTCAGCCCGGCGAAGTGCTGGTTGAAGACGTTGGCCGCCTCGGCCAGCTGCGCCGCGCTGTACGGCTGCTCGGTGACCAGGATGCGGTTCTGCACGTCGCCCTCGGGGGTGACTATGATCAGCAGCACCCGCTTGTCCGACAGGCGCAGGAACTCGATCTGGCGGAAGCTGCTCGCCCGCCGCGGGGTCAGCACCACCCCGGCGAAGTGCGTCAGGCTGCCGAGCAGCTGCGCCGCCGCCTGCAGCACCCGCTGCGGGTCGGCGACCTGCAGCTGGCCCTTGATCAGCTCGGCCTGCTGCTGCTCGACGGGCCGCACGGTCAGCAGCGCGTCGACGAACAGCCGGTAGCCGCGCGGCGTAGGCACGCGGCCGGCCGAGGTGTGCGGGCTGGCGATGAAGCCCATTTCCTCGAGGTCGGCCATCACGTTGCGGATGGTGGCCGGCGACACCTCGAGCCCCGACATCCTGGCCAGCGAGCGGGAGCCGACCGGCTGGCCGTCGGCGATGTAACGCTCGATCAGCGTCTTGAGCAGCAGGCGGGCACGGTCGTCGAGCATGGCCCTATGTTACGGAATTGCGAAGGCCCACGAGCATCGGCCCCTTCAGCGCAAGGCTGAAGGCCGGTCGAGGCCGTCCTGCTACATTTTGGCCATGGCGCAGGCTTTCAAGAACGTCGCAATCTTCGGCAAACCGCGGGTCGAGGGCAGCCGCCATTCGTTGACCGCGGCGCTGCGCCAGATCGCCGGCATCGTCGAGTCCGCCGGCCTGCAGGTCATGTTCGACAGCTCGACCGTCGAGGCGCTCGAGCTGCAGCCCTACGACGGCTATGCGCTGCAGGCGATCGGCCGCCAGGCCGACGTCGCAGTCGTTCTCGGCGGCGACGGCACCATGCTCGGCATCGCCCGCGAGCTTTCCTCCTTCGGCGTGCCGCTGATCGGCATCAATCACGGCCGGCTGGGCTTCATCACCGACATCGCGGTCGTGCAGATCCCCGACGTGCTGCCGGCCATGCTGGCCGGCCAGTTCGAGACCGACCGCCGGGCGATGCTCGAGGCCGAGGTGCGGCGCCGCGGCGAGGTCATCTACCGGGCGCGGGCGGTCAACGACGTGGTCGTCTCGCGCGGCGTCTCCGGCGGCATGGTCGAGTTCACGGTCCGCGTCGACGGGGTGACGATGTACAACCAGCGCGCCGACGGCGTGATCCTCGCCACCCCGACCGGCTCGACCGCCTACGCCCTGTCGGCGAGCGGGCCGATCCTCCACCCTGGGCTGGGCGGGCTGGTGCTGGTGCCGGTCGCGCCGCAGACGCTGTCGCACCGGCCGATCGCGCTGCCGGACGACCGCGTGATCGAATTCGAACTGACCGACGTGCGCGAGGCCAGCGCGCACTTCGACATGCAGTCCTTCACCCAGCTGGCGCCGGGCGACGTGGTGCGCGCGCGCCGCAGCGCCGACGTCGTGACCCTGCTGCACCCGGTCGGCTACAACTACTTCGCCACGCTGCGCGGCAAGTTGCAGTGGAACGTGATGCCGAGCGACGCGCACGTGCGCGCCTAGCTGCCAGGCCCGTCGCCGGTCGCGCTGCCCGCCCCGCCTCAAGTCGCCATGCTGCTGTCGCTCGCGGTCCGCGACTTCGTGATCGTCGACGAGTTGGCGCTCGACTTCTCGCCCGGCTTCACGGTGCTCACCGGCGAGACCGGCGCCGGCAAGTCGATCCTGATCGACGCGCTGCAGCTGGCGCTCGGCGAGCGCGCCGAGGCCGATGTCGTGCGCGAGGGCGCGGCACGCGCCGAAGTCAGCGCCGAATTCCGCGTCGACGCCGTGGCCTCCGGCTGGCTCGCCGAGAACGCGCTGCAGGGCGACGGCGACACGGCGTTGCTGCGGCGGGTCGTCGAGTCCGGCGGCCGCAGCCGCGCCTTCGTCAACGGGACTGCGGTGACGCTGGCGCAGATGCGCGCGCTCGGCGACCTGTTGCTCGACATGCACGGCCAGCACGCCCACCAGTCCCTGCTGCGGCCGGCCGCGCAGTTGGCGCTTCTCGACGCGCACGGCGGCCTGCATGACTCTGCACAGGCGGTCGCCGCCGCGCACGCGTGCTGGCGGCAGGCCGTCAAGTCGCTCGAGGAGGCGCGGGCGATGGAGGGAAGCGCTCGCGCCGAGCAGGACCGCCTGCGCTGGATCGTCGAGGAACTGGCGCAGGTGGCGCCGCGGCCGGGCGAGTGGGCCGAAGTCGAGGCCGAGCACCGGCGGCTGGCGCATGGCGCGAGCCTGCTCGAAGGCTCGCAGGCGGCGGTCGAGCAGCTCGCCGACGCAGAGGACTCGGCGCTGGCGCGCATCGACCGCGCCACCGAGCAGCTGACCCGGCTCAGCGACTACGACACGCGTCTGCAGCCGGCCGTCGACGCACTGGCCGGCGCGCGTGCCCAGCTGGACGACGCCGCGCGCACGCTGAACCGCTACCTCGACGGCGCCGACCTCGACCAGGCCCGCCTGGCCGAAGTCGAGGCACGGGTCGCGGAACTGCACGGCGCGGCGCGCAGGTTCCGCTGCGCGCCCGGGGAACTGGCGGCGCTGCTCGAAACGTCGCGCGAGAAACTGGCAGCGCTCGCCGCGGCCGGCGATCTCGACGCCCTGCGCTGCCGCGAGTCGTCCGCGCGCAGCCGCTACGACCACGCCGCGGCGCAGCTCACCCGGCGGCGGGCAACGGCCGCAAGCGACATGGCGCGCGAGGTCACCCGCGCCTTGCAGGACCTGTCGATGGCCGGCGGACGGTTCGTCGTCGAACTGGCGCCGTGCGCGCCGTCGTCGAGCGGCTCGGAGCGCACCGAGTTCCTCGTCGCCGGCCACGCGGGCGTCAGCCCGAAGCCGCTGGCGAAGGTCGCCTCCGGCGGCGAACTGGCGCGCATCAGCCTGGCGATCGCCGTCATCGCTGCCACCGCCACGCCGGTGGCCACGCTGATCTTCGACGAGGTCGACGCCGGCATCGGCGGCGCCGTCGCCGAAACCGTGGGCCGGCTGCTGAAGCAACTCGGCAGCGACCGGCAGGTGCTGTGCGTAACCCATCTGCCGCAGGTGGCGGCGCGCGGCGACCAGCACCTGGTGGTCAGCAAGGTGCAGGGCGACGACGGCCGGCCGGTATGCCGGATCGCCCGGCTCGATCGCAAGGCGCGCGTCGACGAGGTGGCGCGCATGCTCGGCGGCCTTCAGATAACGGACACCACGCGCAAGCACGCGCGCGAGATGCTCGCTTCGTGAGCGGCGGCGGCTCGCCACCCGCGTCGGCCCCGCCACAGTCGCGCCGACGCTCGCCGACACGACCGGGCGAGCGCCGCGACCGTCAGGACTTCGGCTCGGCGAGACGCTCCGTCAGCTGGCGATGCACCTTCATGAATGGCGAACGCAGCGCGGCTTGCGTCAGGTAGCCGTCGAGGTCCTCGACGGTGTCGCGCAGCCGGCGGACCAGCGCGACGAACTGCTGCACCAGCACAGGGTCGTGGTGGATGCCGGCGCCGTCCTGCAGCCGCGCCAGCGCCTCGTCGATCCCGAGGCGCGGCCGGTACGGCCGCTCCCTGGTCATCGCGTCGAACGCGTCGGCGATCGCGACGATGCGCGCCGCCAGCGGGATCGCCGTGCCGCCGATGCCATGAGGGTAGCCGGAGCCGTCCCAGGCCTCGTGGTGATAGGCGGCGACATCGGCGGCAAGCCGCGCGTTCTCCAGTTCCGTCTGCCGCAGCAGGTCGGCGCCGACATTGCAGTGATCGCGCATCGCCTGCATCTCATCGGCCGTCAGCACCCGGCGCGCGGCGACGATGTCGTCGGCGAC
>JBHJND010000523.1:0-2108 GCA_048497655.1 Caballeronia novacaledonica | reverse complement strand
CGCGTCGAGCCAGCCGAACAGGAAGCGGAAGTTGATCTCGCCGGTGCCCGGCTCGTTGCGCCCCGGATTGTCGGCCAGTTGCACGTGCGCGATCTTGCCGAGGTTCGCCTTGATCGTGTTGGCGAGCTCGCCCTCCATCCGTTGCATGTGATAGATGTCGTACTGCAGGTAGAGGTTGTCCGAGCCGACCTCGTCGATCAGCTCCAGCGCCTGCCGCGAGCGGTTCAGATAGAAGCCCGGGACGTCGTGCACGTTGATCGGCTCGATCAGCAGCCTGATGCCCGCCGACTTCAGTTTCTCCGCGGCGAAACGCAGGTTGGCCGCCAGGGTGGCGCGCATCGTCTGCGCCGGCACGCCGGCGGGCGCGATGCCGGCGAGGCAGTTCAGCTGCGGGCAGGCAAGCGCGGTCGCGTATTCGATCGCCCAGTCGACGCCCGCCCGGAACTCGTCGACGCGGTCCGGATGGCAGGCGATGCCGCGCTCGCCCTTTGCCCAGTCGCCCGGCGGCAGGTTGTGCAGCACCAGTTGCAGGCTGCTGGCGTGCAGCCTGGCGCGCAGGTCGTCGAGCGGGTATTCGTAGGGAAACTGCAGCTCGACCGCCGCGAAACCCGCCTTCGCAGCCGCCGCGAAGCGGTCGAGAAACGGTACCTCGCCGAACAGCATCGAGAGGTTGGCGGCGAGGCGAGGCATCGTGTCTGCTCCCGGTTCGTTTCGTCGCTTGGTCAGAACACCATCACCCGGCAGCCGGGCTGCACCGCCGCGCCGACCACCGTCGCCGCGCCGGCGATGCCGGTCGTCTCGGCGATCAGCGCCTCGCCGCGGCGCCGCTCGGCGAGCGCCATCGCGCAGGCATACAGCCGCACGCCGGCCGCCGACGCCTCGCCGATGAAGTCGCGCACCGTCTTGGTCCTCGCCTGATCGGTGAAGGCGCGGTCGGCCACGCCATCGAACAGCCAGCACACCGCGCCGGCCGTGAAGTGCATCTCGACCTCGATCTCCAGCGCGCGCGCCGCCAGCGCGTAGACGAACGGCGCCGCCGCGCGGTCGGGTGCCGACGGGTCGGCCGACCACATCACGATCACCAGCTTCTCGCCGTCGCTCACCATCGGCCTACCAGCCGCGCAGTGGGTCGACGTCGAAGTCGACGCCGTGGTCGATCGGCGGCGCCATCTTCTCGGCCAGCCGCGGCGCGAGCCACTGCGCATAGGCGTCGGCGTCGAGCAGGCTCCCGCGCTCCCCGGCCAACGCTATCGGGCGGACGCGGAACATCCAGCCGGCGGCGTACGGCTCGCGCTCGATCAGCGTCACGTCGGCCAGCACGGCGGGGTTGACCTCGACGATCTCGCACGACAGCGGCGCGTGCACCGCCACCGCGGTCTTCGCCGTCTCCATCACGCCGAGCGAGCGGTCGCGCGCGATCCTGGTGCCGACCGGGCGCGGCGAGAACAGCATGAACTGCCCGTGGTGCGCCACCAGGTGCGTTGCGCCGATGGTGGCCATGCCGCCGTCCTCCAGCCGCACCCACATGTCCTGCTCGGCGGCATACAGGACGGCCGGGTCGAGCCGCTGCAGAAGTTCGTTCATGGCTCGTGGCGGAAGAGTATGGGAGTCGAACCCACCCGGGATTGCTGGCAACCCCACCTGGATTTGAAGTCCAGTCGGACCACCGGGTCACGTCACTCTTCCGCGTCGTCCTCCAGCCGGCTATGCCGCAGTCGAATGTACATCGGTGTCATTGCCGCGCCACGGATTGTCCCGGCGCAGCAGGTGGTCGTCGCGCACGCGCCGCATGTAGCCGACGCGGTCGAAGAACTCGAGGATCTGGATC
Source organism: Caballeronia novacaledonica (assembly GCA_048497655.1). Lineage (GTDB taxonomy): Bacteria > Pseudomonadota > Gammaproteobacteria > Burkholderiales > Burkholderiaceae_F > JADJWR01. Next base: position 280 of record JBHJND010000523.1, on the reverse strand, counting down.
GCCACCTTGCGCCCGCCGCCGATGCGGTCGCGAAACGGCGCCGCCCGCGCCGCGCCGTGGCCGCGGGCGAGTTCGCCGGCGATGTCGGCCAGCCTGCGCACGGCCTCGGTCAGGAAGAAGTGGTCGTGCGCGACCAGCGTCACCTCGCCGATGCGGGCCACTTTCTTCAGCACGCCGCGCACCTCGGCTTCCGCGGTGCCGGTGGCGCGGGCGATGTCACGCACCCGCGGCGGCTCGAACGGCCGCTCCATCAGCAGCGGCTTGATGGCCTCCCAGCGCA
>JBHJND010000522.1:0-2734 GCA_048497655.1 Caballeronia novacaledonica | reverse complement strand
CGGCGATCGGGTTTTCCATCTTCAACGCCTCGATGACCAGCAGGTCGTCGTCTTCTTCCACCCTGGCGCCGGCTTCGACCAGGATCTCCAGAACGTTGCCCGCCAGCGGTGCCCGCACTTCATGTGCCATGGTTGGTCTCCCCTCTCGAACCGATGAGCCGCTGCCGGCGCCGCCAGCGCAAAGTCCCGCGCCTGGCGGCCGCCTGCCGGGCATCCGCGACTTTTACCGAACTCGGCCTGTTACTCCTTTGTCTCGGATCAAACCACGCGGGTCTAGCCGGGCCCACGGGCGCCGACGGCGATGCGATCCGAGCTCGCGCCCGAGCGAAGACGCGCGGCGAGGGTGCCGCCCGGCATCCCGCTAGACTGCGCTGCAGATCGACCGCAGCGAGACACAGGGCGCTGGCAGGGCGGTCTGGCTCCAGGCTTCGGGCAATTGCGTCGGGCGCGGCAGCGCGAAGCAGACGCCGCTCGGCAATCAGCGCGGGGGCCGATGGGGGATCGAGGTGCGCGCACTACGTTATGACTCTTTCGGCGCGGTCGCCGAGGTCGCGCGGCTGGTCGAGACGGCGCAGCCGCGGCCAGCCGCTGGCCAGGTGCTGGTGCGGGTGCAGTTCGCCTCGATCAACCCGCTCGACTGGAAACTGATCGAGGGCGAGTACAGGCGGCTCGCCAAGAGCAGGCCGCCGGCCGGCATCGGCACCGAGTTCAGCGGCAGGGTCGAAGCGCTCGGCAGCGGTGTGGCCGCGCCGCCGATCGGCCGGGCAGTGGTCGGCTTCATCAATCCGATGGCGCGACCGCCGGGAGCGTTGCAGCAGTTCGTCGCCGTCGACGCCAAGGATGCGCTGCCGATCGACGACGCCGACCTCGAGGCGGCCTGCACGCTGCCGGTGGCCGGTGTCTCGGCGCTGCAGATGTGCCGGCTGGCCGAGATCAAGGGCGGCCAGCGGGTGCTCGTGCACGGCGCCGCCGGCGGCGTCGGCAGCTTCGCGGTGCAGATCGTCCGCCTGCTCGGCGGCAAGCCGGTGGCCACCGGCAGCCGGCTCAGCCAGCCGGTGCTCGAGTCGCTGCAGCCCGAGGCCCAGGTCAACTACGCCACGCAGCCCGTGGCCTCGTGGGGCGGGCCGTTCCATGCCGTGCTCGACTGCGCCAGCACCCTCGGCGACAGCGACATCGCCGCACTGCTGCCCAACGGCGGCCGCTACGTGCGCACGCTGCCCGCCCTGCCGTCGATGCTGCTCGACCCGCTGCTGAACGCCACGCGGCCGGTCAAGCGCTTCACGCTGCGGCTGAAGACGAGCGCCGAGGACGTGCGCACGCTGCTGAACTGGCTTCGCCGCGGCCTGCTCAGGCCGCTGATCTCGGAAAGATTCGCACTCGCCAGCGCGGTTGCCGCGCTCGAGCAGTCGCGCACCGGGCGCGCACACGGCAAGCTGGTCGTCCGCGTCGCGTAGCCGGCGCTGCCGCCGTCAGGCGGCGGCAAAGCGGGCGAGCGTCGTGTCGGCGTCGCCCAGCTCGATCTCGATTGCCAGCAGCCGCCTGACGTAGTGCGACACGGCCAGCTCGTCGGTCATACCGATGCCGCCGTGCAGTTGCACCGCCTCCTGGCCGATCGACCTGAAGGCGCGGTGCGCCATCACCTGCGCCGCGTCGAGCGTGCGCGCGCCGTCGGCCGCGACGAGCCGCATCGCTGCCGCCAGCAGCAGCGACTGCGCCTGCTCATGGCGGATCGCCAGGTCCGCCATCCGGTGCGCCAGCGCCTGGAAGCGACCGATCGGCTGGCCGAACTGCCGCCGCGTCCGCAGGTACTCGGCGGTGACGTCGAGCACGACGCGGGCCAGGCCGACGCCCTCGGCGATGCGGCCGATGCGCGCCACCGCGCGCGCCGCCCGCCAGGCGGCAACGGCGTCCTCGCCCTGGGCGACCACGACCGCGCCGTCGACGAGCCCGCTCACCTCGGCCGCCGCGGTGCCGTCGAACTGGCGCCAGCCGCGCCGGCTCGCCGTCGACAGCGGCAGCAGGTACAGGCGCGCGCCGTCGGCGAACAGAACCGCATCCGCGTAGCTCGCGTGCGCTGCCGTGCCGCGCACTTCGCCGCCGGCAACCTGCGCCTCGCCAAGCGGCACGACGATCGAGCGGCCTTCGGCAATCGCCGCCAGCGCCGCGTCGCGCGCGGCGCCCTGCGGCGAGCGCGCCAGCGCGGCCGCTGCGGCAAGCGCGCAGTCGAGGAACGGCTCCAGCAGCCAGCCGCGGCCGAGCGCCTGCGCCACCAGCACGCCATCGATCAGCGGCCGGCCGAGCCCGCCCTGCGCTTCGGGCACCAGGACCGAGGTCAGGCCGATCTGCGCGAACTCGACCCACAGCGGCGGCACCTTCTCCGCCGGCGACCGTGCCACGGCGCGCCGCGCATCGAAGCCGCACTGCTCGCGCACCAGCCGCTCGCAGCTGGCGACGAACATCGACTGGTCCTCGGACAGGGAGAAGTCCATCGCCTACAACTCCAGCAGGTGCTTGGCGATGATGCTGCGCTGGATCTCGTTGGAGCCGCCGTAGATCGTCACCTTGCGCAGGTTGAGATAGAACGCTGCCGCCGGGTCCTGCACCCAGTGCTGCCCGGCACCGTCCCGGCTGCAGACCAGCGCCGGCCGGCCCCGCGTCTCGAGAATCAGCTCGGCGATGCGCTGGTACAGCTCCGAGCCCTTGATCTTCAGCATCGAGGCCATCGGCCCCGGCG
>JBHJND010000521.1:0-5417 GCA_048497655.1 Caballeronia novacaledonica | reverse complement strand
CTCCTCGGCGACCACCGCGCCGTCGGTCACCACCTCGATCCGGTGCCTGCCCGGCTCGCCGATGAAGGCGCGGATCGCCGTGCGCGCCGGCAGGCCGATGAACGAGTAGCGGCCGAAGCGCTCGCCGCCGACCACCGACTCGAGCAGGAAGGAGTTCGCGCCCGAGCCCTGTGCGCGCGCCAGCTTCAGGTACAGCGACAGCGGCGTCTCGAGGTCGGCAAAGCTCTCCGCGATCAGCGGGATGCGGTTATAGCCCTGCGCGGCGAGGGCCCTGTATTCGAGTTCGGTCATGCGTCACCTGGGGGGCGTCCGCGGCGTTCGGCCACGAACCTGGACTGCGGGATTCAACGATCGACGCTGCGCGCGGCAGCGGGGCGGGGCTAGCGTCGCCAGCACCAGGCTCCCCGGGCCTGCCAGCCTTGCGGCTTGCAGATCGCCCGGTTGGGCTTCGATTCGTTGCGGTGACTCATTGCGTCGTGCCGTCTTGTGCCCGCGCCGGGTGACGCTGCAGGATCCAGCGCACCGCCTCGGCGAGCGTGGCGACTATAGCATCGAGGCCCGGCGAGCCGGCGAGGCCGGCCACGCCCTCGCCCTCGTTGTAGCCGGTCTCGACCAGCACGCAGCCGCAGCCGGCGGCGCGCGCCGCCTGTGCGTCGTTGACCGAGTCGCCGACCAGCATCACCTCGGCGGGCTTCAGCTGCACGCGCCGGCAGGCCTCGAGCAGCAGCGCCGGATGAGGCTTCTTCTCCGCCACCTCGTCGCCGGCGACCACCGCGTCGAAGTGGCGCGCCAGGTCCATCTTCGCCAGAAGGGGAATGGTGAATTCCTTCGGCTTGTTGGTCACGCAGGCGACCTTCAGGCCGCGGCCGCGCAGCTGCTCCAGCGCCTGCGGCACGCGGTCGAAGACGATCGCCTGCAGGCCGTTCTCGACCGTGTAGTGGGCGTAGACCGAGGCGCGTCCGCGCGCGAACGCCTCCGGCTCCGCCCGCCCGTCGAGGTCGTCGGTCAGCGCGCGGTGCACCAGCACCTCGGCGCCCTTGCCGACGAACGCGGCGATGCGATCGAGCGGCAGCGGCGGCAGGCCGAAGTCCGCCCGCATCCGGTTGGCGGCGGCGGCCAGGTCCGGCGCGGTGTCCATCAGCGTGCCGTCCAGGTCGATCAGCACGCCGTGCAGCTGCGACAGCTTCATGTTCTGGTGTAGAGGCGGTGTTCTTCCGCCTGCGCACGCGAGCGGGCGGCCTGCGCGGCGGCGACCGCCTGCTTCATCGCCTCGATGGTGGTCTTGTAGTCCTTCGAGCCGAAGATCGCGCTGCCGGCAACGAAGGTGTCGGCCCCGGCGGCGGCGATGGCGCCGATGTTGTCGACCTTCACGCCGCCGTCGATCTCCAGCCAGATGCGACGGCCGCTCGCCTGCTCGTAGGCGTCGAGCCGCTCGCGCGCGTCGGCCAGCTTGAGCAGGGCGCGGTCGATGAACGACTGGCCGCCGAAACCCGGGTTGACGCTCATCAGCAGCACGATGTCGAGCTTGTCCAGCACGTGGTCCATCCACTCGAGCGGCGTCGCCGGGTTGAACACCAGCCCCGCCTTGCAGCCCGAGTCGCGGATCAGGCCGAGCGTGCGGTCGACGTGGCGCGACGCCTCGGGGTGGAAGGTGATCACGTCCGCACCCGCCTTGGCGAACATCGGCACCAGGCTGTCCACCGGCTCGACCATCAGGTGCACGTCGATCGGCACCTTCACATGCGGACGGATCGCCTCGCACACCAGCGGACCGATGGTCAGATTCGGCACGTAATGGTTGTCCATCACGTCGAAATGGATCCAGTCGGCGCCGGCGGCGACGACATTGCGCACCTCGTCGCCCAAACGCGCGAAGTCGGCGGACAGGATGCTGGGGGCGATGCGACAATCCACGGCAGTCTCCACGAACGGCCCCGTGATTGTACGAAGGCCCCGCCAACCGATGGCCCGCTACGAGTTCAGCATCCAGGTGCAGCCGCAGTACCTCGAGGAGCAGTCCGCGCCCGGGGAACAGCGCTACCTGTTCGCCTACACGGTGACGATCCGCAACACCGGCGAGGTGGCCGCGCAGCTGCTGTCGCGGCACTGGATCATCACCGACGCCGACGGCCAGATCGAGGAAGTGCGCGGACCGGGCGTGGTCGGCGAGCAGCCGGTGCTCAAGCCCGGCCAGTCGTTCCGGTACACCAGCGGCTGCCCGCTGGCCACACCGGTCGGCTCGATGCACGGCAGCTATCAGTGCATCGCCGAGGATGGCACCGCGTTCGAAGCGCCGATCCCCGAGTTCGTGCTCTCGGGGCCGCGCACGCTGCACTGACCGCTACTGCCTGGGCGGCTTGTTGCGCCCGTGAAACATCGTCCACCAGACGATGAACACCAGCAGCCCCAGCGCCAGCAATGCCTCAGCGATGATCAGCCACACGCACGGCCTCCGTTTGTCGCGGCGACTGCATTCTAGAAAGCCGCGGCGCTGCGCATCGCTCGCCGCCGTAGCCGCGTGCCTGCTCGTCGCCGCCTGCCAGACCGTGCCTCCGCCGGCGCCGCCCGCGGCCCCACCGCCGGCGGTCAGGACAATCACCCAGGCCCGCTACGAGAAGGTGGCTCCCGAGGCACTGCCGCAGATCGCCGACGCCGATCTCGCCGCCGCCTGGCCGGCGCTGCTGGCCTCGTGCCGCATCTTCGAGCGCAGCAAGGCGCGCCGCGAGGCCTGGGCAGAGGCGTGCCGCCAGGCGGTGGCGGTGCCGGCAGGAGACGTCGCCGCACAGCGCGCCTTCCTCGCCCAGCGGCTCGACGCGTATCGGGTGCTGAGCGCCACCCTCGAAGAGGGAGCCGCGGAGCCACGCCTGCTGGCCAGCGAGACGCGCGGCCGCATGACCGGCTACTACGAGCCGCTGCTCAACGGCAGCCGCACACGCGCCGCGCCCTACCTGGTGCCGTTGTACCGCCCGCCGGCCGACCTGCTGGCCATCGACCTGTCGCCCGTGTACCCGGAACTGGCGAACCAGCGGCTGCGCGGGCGGCTGCAGCACTCCGACAAGGGCGCACGGGTCGTGCCGTACTGGTCGCGCGCCGAACTGACCGAAGAGCGGCTGCGCGGAGCCGAGCTGGTCTGGGTCGACGACGCCGTCGCGGCGTTCTTCCTGCAGGTTCAGGGCTCCGGCCGGGTGCGGTTCGGCGACGGCTCGATGATCCGCGTCGGCTATGCCGACACCAACGGGCATCCGTATCGCTCGATCGGCCGCGTGCTGGTCGACCGCGGCGAACTGGCGCTGGAGCAGGCCTCGATGCAGGGCATCACCGCCTGGGCGAGCGCCAACCCGAGGCGCGTCGACGAGCTGCTGAACGAGAACCCGAGCTACGTGTTCTTCCGCGAGCTGCCGCTCGGCGACCCGAAGGCCGGCCCGGTCGGCGCACTCGGCGTGCCGCTCACACCGGGCTACTCGGTCGCGGTCGATCCGCGCTTCATCCCGCTCGGCGCGCCGGTCGTGATCAGCAGCGAGCATCCGGCAACCGGCGCGCCGCTGCGGCGGCTGGTGCTGGCGCAGGACACCGGCGGCGCGATCCGCGGCCCCCTGCGCTTCGACTTCTTCTGGGGCTTCGGCGCCGAGGCGGCCGCGCCGGCAGGCAGGCAGCGCCACGACGTGCAGGCGTGGGTCCTGGTGCCGCGCGGCGTGCGACCGGAGAAACTGCTCGGCGGCGGCTGACGACCCGGCACGCCCGCATCCCGGCGCGCCTGCCGTGCTACTTGCCGCCGAGTTCCTTGAAGGTCGCCTCGATCTTCTCGAGCGGGACCGCGCCCGGCATGCGCCGGCCGTCGGCGAACACGATCGTCGGCGTGCCGGTGACCTCCAGCTTGCGGCCCAGCTCCATGTTCTGCTGCAGCGGGTTCTTGCAGTCGGCGGCGGCGCTCGCCGGCGCCTTGCCGTTGAGCATCCAGTCGTCCCACGCCTTGGCGCGGTCCTTGGCGCACCAGATCGCCTTGGATTTCTCGAACGAGTCCTGCGACAGGATCGGATAGAGGAAGGTGTAGATCGTGACGTTCTTCAGGCCGGCGATGTCGCGGTACAGCTTCTTGCAGTAGCCGCAGTTCGGGTCCTCGAAGGTGACCAGCTTGCGCGAGCCGTCGCCGCGCACGATCTTGAAAGCCTGATCGAGCGGCAGCGACTTGAAGTCGACGCGCAGCAGTTCGTCGCGCTTCTTCGCGGTCAGGTCGTCGCGCGTCTTGGCGTCGAGCACCCGGCCGACGAAGGCGTAGTTCACCTCCTGGTCGACGTAGAAGACCTCGGTGCCGATGACGATCTCCCACAGGCCGAAGGGCATGCGCGTGGCCGAGTCGGGCTTGGCGTTGAAACGCTGCTCGACGCGCGTGCGCACGGCGCTCTCGTCGGCCGACCCGCGTGCCGCCGGCGGCGGCGTCTGCGCCAGGGCCAGGGCGCTGAATGCCGCCAGCAGGGCAGCGAGGATCCAGTTCTTCATCTTGGTCTTCTTTCCTTCGGTGATCGCGGCGCGAGCCGCGGGAAATCGGTGTCAGGGGCGAGCCCCGGGCTCGGCAGCGTGGCGGACCAGCGCGTTCTTCAGCGGCGACAGCGCGTCGACCGCCGACAGCCCGAGGTTGCGGAACTCGCGGCTGAACGCGTCGTCGCGCGCGAACAGCCGCGCCAGCGCGTGCGTGGCGAACCGCATCAGGCCCACCGGCTCCGCCCGCGACCGCTCGTAGCGGCGCAGCAGCACCGGATCGCCCGGGTCGCGCCACTCCTCCCGTCCGCCCAGCACGCGAAGCAACTCGGACACGTCGGCCAGCCCCAAGTTCAATCCCTGCCCGGCCAGCGGATGAACGACGTGCGCCGCGTCGCCGACCAGCGCCAGCCGGCTGCCGATCAGCCGGTCGACGATGACCCGCCGCAGGGGAAACGACTGCGCTGGGCCGATCGCGGTCAGTTCGCCGACGAACGGCCGGCACCGCGGTGCGAGCCGGGCAGCGAGGTTCGCTTCGTCGGCCGCCAACTCCGCGGCCAGCTCCCGCGGCGCCGACCAGACCAGCGAGACCCGATCGCCGGGCAGCGGCAGCAGGGCGATCACGCCCTCGGCCGGGTCGAACCACTGCAGGGCGACGCCGTGATGCGGTTGCTCGCAGGCGAAATTGGCGACCACCGCGGTCTGCCCGTACGGCAGTTCCCGCGAATTGATGCCGGCTGCCGCACGCACCGCCGAACCGGCGCCGTCGGCTGCGACCACCAGCCGCGCGTCGATCGTCCGGCCGCCGGCGAGCGACAGGCGCGCCGCCTCGCCCTGCTGCTGCAGCGAGTCGAAGGTGCCCTCGATCCGCTCCAGGCCCGGAGCGAACCCCGCGGCGGCACCCAGCGCACGCAGCAGCTCGCTCTCCTCGACGATCGTCG
>JBHJND010000520.1:0-2147 GCA_048497655.1 Caballeronia novacaledonica | reverse complement strand
GGGCACGTGGTGCTGGTCGGCGGCGGGCTCGGCGTGGCGCCGGTGTACCCGCAGCTGCGCGCCTTCAAGGAGGCCGGCAACCGCACCACCGGGATCATCGGCTTCCGCAACAAGGACCTGGTGTTCTGGGAAGAGCAGTTCGGCCGCTACTGCGACAACCTGATCGTCTGCACCGACGACGGCAGCTACGGCAAGCCCGGCTTCGTCACCGCGGCGCTGAAGGAAGTGCTGGAGGCCGACAAGCCCGACCTGGTGGTGGCCATCGGCCCGCTGCCGATGATGAACGCCTGCGTCGAGACGACGCGGCCGTTCGGCGTCAAGACCATGGTGTCGCTGAACGCGATCATGGTCGACGGCACCGGCATGTGCGGCTCATGCCGCGTCACCGTCGGCAAGGAGGTCAAGTTCGCCTGCGTCGACGGCCCGGACTTCGACGGCCACCAGGTCGACTTCAACGAGCTGATGCTGCGGCAGAAGCGCTTCAAGGGCGAGGAGTCGGCGGCCAACACCGACTACGCGCACGTCTGCCAGGTCGAGAAGACGCTGTTCGAGCAGAACAAGCGCAACTACAAGAAGTACAAGGACCTGGCGCCGCACGCCACGCCGATGCCCGAGCGCGACGCGCTCGAGCGCTCGCGCAACTTCAAGGAAGTGAACCTCGGCTACTCGATGGCCGACGCGCTGGCCGAGGCCGAGCGCTGCATCATGTGCAGCAAGCCCGCCTGCATCGAGGGCTGCCCGGTGTCGATCGACATCCCGCGCTTCATCCGCCACCTGCTGGTGCGCGACGTCGACGGCGCGCTGGCGGTGATCAACGAGTCGAACCTGCTGCCGTCGATCTGCGGCCGGGTGTGCCCGCAGGAGTCGCAGTGCGAGGCGCAGTGCGTGGTCGGCCGCAAGCTGGAATCGGTGGCGATCGGCCGGCTCGAGCGCTTCGTCGGCGACAACGCGCGGCCGCGCCGGACCGAGCCGCCGAAGTTCGAGCGCAAGCTCGGCAACGTGGCGGTGGTCGGCTCCGGGCCGTCGGGGCTGGCGGTGGCGGCCGACGTCGCCAAGTTCGGCTGCGACGTCACCGTCTACGAGGCGCTGCACGTGGTCGGCGGCGTGCTGCAGTACGGCATCCCGTCGTTCCGCCTGCCGCGCGAGATCATCAGCCGCGAGGTCGACACGCTCAGGGCGATGGGCGTGAAGTTCGAGACCAACAAGGTGGTCGGCAAGACCTTCTCGATCCCGCAGCTGCTCGGCGAGCGGGGCTTCGACGCGGTGTTCGTCGGCGCCGGCGCCGGCGCGCCGTCGTTCCTCGGCATCCCGGGCGAGTTCGCCGGCCAGGTCTATTCGGCCAACGAGTTCCTGACCCGCGTGAACCTGATGGGCGGCGACAAGTTCCCCTACCTCGACACGCCGATCACGATCGGCAAGAGCGTGGTGGTGATCGGCGCCGGCAACACGGCGATGGACTGCCTGCGGGTGGCCAAGCGGCTGGGCACGCCGACCGTGCGCTGCGTGTACCGGCGCTCGGAGGCCGAGGCGCCGGCGCGCATCGAGGAGCTGCGCCACGCCAAGGAGGAAGGCATCGAGTTCTTCTTCCTGCACGCGCCGGTGGAGATCCTGGTCGACGGCGACGGCAACGTGCGCGGCATGAAGGTGCAGAAGATGATGCTCGGCGAGCCCGACGAGAAGGGCCGCCGCAAGCCGATTCCGCTGGACGAGTTCGTCGAGCTCGATTGCGACACGGTGATCTACGCGCTCGGCACCAACGCCAACCCGATCATCACCAAGTCCACCCCGGGCCTGGCGCTGAACAAGTGGGGCTACATCGTCGCCGACGACTACACGCAGGCCACCAGCGTGCAAGGCGTGTTCGCCGGCGGCGACATCGTCACCGGCGGCGCCACCGTGATCCTGGCCATGGGTGCCGGGCGGCGCGCGGCCCGCGCGATCGGCGCCTGGCTGGCCGGCGGCAAGGCCAGCTGGCCGGTCACGCAGGCCGAAGCCGATGCTTTCGTGCCGCCGACGCCTCTCGGCGCCACGCCACCGATGGCGGCGGTCGCCGAGGTGGTCGGCGGCGAAGCCAAGCAATGATCACGCTGTGAGGAACCCACGATGACGACCCTTTGCCCACGCTGCCGCCGCCCGCTCGAGGACGA